>JBAVUZ010000942.1:0-1522 GCA_049697035.1 Candidatus Angelobacter sp.
ACGACAAATCATCAATGCTGTGCTCGCGGCGCGCCATGCCACGGTGAGCCATTTGCTGGCACAAGCCGCCTAACTCCTTCGCAGAAAAGAAAGAATTTTATGATTAGCAATACAAAGGACACGAAGGAACACAAAGGAGAGTTGGGGATCGCCGTGATCGCCGACATCGCGCGTCATCGCCGTAATCGGAAAAGCAAAAGCGTTTTGCCGACAAGGACGCAAAGATCGGAAACAAAAAACTGCCACTGATGAACAACAGATGCGCTGATTGGGGCGAGTGTTGTTCGATTCTCCTCCGCGTCTCCGCGCCTCCGTGGTGAGATTGTTTTGCTATATTTCAGCTGGAGGTGCTTCCATGCGTGGACTGAGCTTTGGCGAGCTGCTGGATTACAGTGCGGAAGAAAGCAATCACTGGCGCGACTTCTTCAAGCAACATCCGGACGCCCTGGACGTGCCGTGCGACATCGCCGGGACCAAGACGGTGCGCGAGCTGGTGCTGCACATTGTGGCCGTGCAGATGCGTTACGCCGAGCGACTGCTGAACATGCCCATCACCGACTATGCCACGCTCGAGGGTAAAAGCGGCGAAGATCTGTTCGCGCTGTCGCGTAAAAGTTTTGAGGACCTGCGCAGCTTCGCCATCGCCGCCAATGATGCTGACTGGGACGGCACGCTCACGTTTCCCACGCGCTCAGCCGGCGAACTCACCGCCAGCCGCCGCAAGATCTTTATTCATGCGTTGCTACACGGCGTGCGGCACTGGGCGCAGCTATCGACTCATCTGCGGCAGAAAGGCTACAAGCAGGACTGGATGCATGATTTCATCTTTTCTGCGGTGATTAAGTAGCGGAAGCGGCCGTTGGCTTTTTTGCAAAAGTAGACGCAACGAATAGGTGCAGCACAAAGAGAATTTGGTTCGTATCAGGGCACGGGCTTCAGCCGTGCCGTATCAGAGTAGTAGAATGCTTGACTTTAGCCCCTGTCCTATGGCCAAACCTCTACGAAACTCTTCGCGTCAATCGATCGTCGCGGGCGTCCGGACATTTTTCGTTTCCTCACGGACCGTCCAGGGCAAGCACCTTCTTCAATCGCAGCGCTCTGCCGATCTCTTAATCGATGTGCTCCGCTCTTACACCCTTGCCGGCAAATTCAAGGTCCATGAGTTCGTCGTCATGCCAGATCATTTTCACGTACTAATAAGCCTGGACGGCGACACCAGCATCGAACGCGCCGCCCAACTGATCAAGGGTGGGTTCTCATTTCGTCGGAAGAAAGAGCTCGGGCTTGCGGGAGAAATCTGGCAACGTGGTTTTTCCGAGGTGCGCATAATCGATAGGACGAGCTTTCTCGCGCACAAAGAATACATTGACGAGAATCCTGTCAAGGCTGGCCTTGCCGCCCGAGCGGAAGATTATCCTTATTGCTCGGCCTATTTGCGTAAAAAGAAAAAAGCCAGCGGCTGAAGCCGGATCCTTCTTACCCCCTTACAGCACGGCTGAAGCCCGTGCCCTGATACGAACCT
>JBAVUZ010000943.1:0-2206 GCA_049697035.1 Candidatus Angelobacter sp.
CCTCGCGCGAGACCAGGTCGCAATGCTTCACGCCAGCGCCGGTGCTGATGGCAATCTTGCCGGAGTGCCCCTGGCTCACCATGTAGGCGGCGACGCAACGGGTGCCATTGCCTGAAATTTCTGCTTCGCTGCCATCGGCATTGATCAGCCGGGCGCGAATGTCGGCGTCTGTGGCGGGGAAGAGCCATTCCACACCGTCGGCGCCGACGCCGTTGTGGCGCTCGCAAATGCGCTTGCTGAACTCATGCAGGTCCGCTGGAGCATCAGCGCCATCCATGATCAGAAAATCATTTCCGCAGGCGGAAGCTTTAGTAAAAGGGACCTTCATTTAGTCCGCATCCGGGCCGGTTGAGGTTTCAAGGTGGCTCAGCTCGGTTGACTGGCGTAGGCGGTTCATCAGTTCCTTATGTTCATGGCGCGTGCCGTCAACACGAAACACCATCTTTTCCATTTCCCCGGACCTACTGAGATGCATGGCCTGCATTTCCTTGCCCTGGTCTTCCAGTATCCCATTTATCTCGGACACCAGCTCGTCCGCTGTTCTTTCAGCCGTGACGATGTAGGTCATTGTCAGCGGCTTCAGATTCAACTGGCGCTCCAGTATGCCGAGCAAATGCAGCGCAAGGTAAATGAGCATGGTGGAAAAGATGGCCACCAGGTAGAGGCCTCCGCCCGCAGCCATGCCAATGGACGCAACCACAAAGAGTGTTGCCGCCGTCGTGATCCCGCTTACGCCGCCTTTGTCATGCAGGATGGAACCTGCGCCGATGAAGCCGATGCCGGGAATAATCTGCGCGGCAATGCGCGTGTGGTCGCCGATTCCGAACTCGCCAGCCAATTCCGTGGACAGAATGGTGAACATGGCCGACCCGAAGCATATAAACATATTGGTGCGCAGCCCGGCCGGCTTGCGTTTGAGTTCGCGCTCCAGGCCGATGATGCCCCCAAGAACAGCAGCCAGCACAAGCCGGACCATCGCTTTTGACAGCAGGTCTTCCAGCGTTATGTGCGGCAAAGCAAGAGCCAGTATGTTCATTCGTGACCGTGCCAATCTCAGGACAATTATCTTCGGGTTGAGCGATAGATCAAAGCCTTTGGCTGTGATGGAGTGCCAATTGTAGCAACGGTCTCAAGGTCCTGGGGAAAATCATGCACCGCGCGGGCCACTTCGTCGCTGGGAAAGGCGATGATGTAGTCCGCCGAAAGCGCGGGTTGCTTCAAAGCGGCCTTCCATAAACGATTGCTGCTTTCACACAGCACGCGGTGAAGCGCCATGCCCACCATCTGCGTGGCGCCGGGGTGCGCGCCGCAATTCATCATGAACGTTGCGGAAGACGGAAAAGTTTTCAGCGTCTCTGCCAGCTGGCGATCCAAGGCCATGCGGTCTTTTCCGTTCACCTGGGCTTCCCGCAGGCAGATTGGCGTGGCATGCCAGATCGAGTGGTAACTTGCGGCGACCACCAAAGCTGCCAAGGCGACAACATATATGGGGCGGAAAAACCTGGTGAGAAATTCACATCCCAGCGCTGCGAACACAGCGACGGCTGGCAGAAGCTGCAATCCATATCGGACGTTGTAATAGGAGAACGGCCACCATTCCGGATGATAGATTGGCACGCTGCCCCATGCGATGCAGAGGACATAAAACGGTAGCGGCGTCCACAAGACCGCCCAACTCAGGTAGCGGCGAGCAAAATAAAACGATGCCAAGAGAGCGATGAATGCACCATTCAACAATAGAAACTCAGTGCGGCCTTGCGCCATATTCAGCCGTGAGACTTTCAGGAATTGCAGCGTAGCGTCGCGCGGCGAATTTTCCCCCGGATAGCTGGGCATGCTGGCCGTCTTGCTGCGCTGCTGAATGGCCCGCGCTGAATATGGGCCGTTGGCGAACTCCAGCGCATTGTCAAACGCAACCTGGTTATAAAGAAGAAAGAGCGCGGCGGTAGAGCCAGTGAGCAAAAGAAAATTGCGGAGCCCGCGCCGGAGCGGCTGAGCATACGGCTGCATTCGCCACAATAGAGTCGCCGCACTCGCGCCGATCACAGCAGCAAGAAACCAACCGTCATAGCGGACGAGCATTGCCGCTGAAACCATGAAGCCGCACTTCTTTAGAGACCTAGCTGCATGATCAGGATCGTCCTGAACCTGGCGGACGAACTCCGCAAAATAAACAGCCGACCAGACGAACAAAGCCAGGTAGAGC
>JBAVUZ010000944.1:0-10216 GCA_049697035.1 Candidatus Angelobacter sp.
CTGACTTGATTACACTCTGTCATAGAAAAGCCGTTGTCTCCTCTGGCGCTAAATGATTCTTTGACAAATCACTTATGCCACGAACAACGGCTTTTTCCTATTTATTTGTGAGAAATCCGGGCTAGCCCGCGAACGGACAATCGAACAGGTGCTCTTTATGGTTGGAACTTCCGTTCTTTGCTCTGGCAAATTCCCGATTTGGCTTGGTCCGCGCTTATCCGCGCAAATCAGCGGCGAAATCTGGCTTTCTTTGCGGCCTTCGCGTCCTTCGCGGTGGACCATCCATAACAACTTTGACGCCATCTGCAAATGCACCAGCAGCCTGCCGGCTGTTTTGCAATCAATCCGGCCGTCAATCACCGCTCGCGCCGTCACCGCCAGCGTTACCTGAATACTCTTAAAATCCATGAATAGGTCGGCCATCTCAAACTCTGGCCTGCCTTGGCGACGTATCTCGGCAACGGTCTCCGCCAGCACGATCCGCCGCTCCAAATCCCGGCGAAACTCCATCGCTCGCTGTCCGGCATGCGCGTAGCAAATGGACGCGCCCTTTTCCGCCGGTGCCTTGCATTGTTCGCCGTTTTTACGGAACACCTGGCACCGCTGGTAATAGGCATATCTCTCCTCAGGGACCCGCTTCGTCATGGCTTCTGGGGTACTTACCTGCTGCATAAAGTTAAGTCGCTCTCGCTTTTCAATTACCAAATACCAATTTACTCAAATTATCAAATCTTCCTACCCCACCCCCCTTAGCCTCGACTAGGATTCCAAAGGACTTATTCCATTCGATCCCAGAAATTCTGCGTTAAACCAATCCCCAATCGCGTCAAACTGGCCTCGAATCACGTCAAATCCGCTGTTTTTTGTCTCTGGACCGTCCACTGTTTACATTTTTGCTTTGGGGTTTGGCTAGTTGCCAATTTGCAGCAATTGCTGACTGCCGGATACTGCCTCATTCTACCTTTTATTCGCCAGCGTATTCAATGGCGAAATAGGACAATGGCCTCTCCTAAACTCGTGGAGCACAGCCGCCCTCGGCTGTGGCTTGCGCAACACAGTGGAGATCCGCCGTGCGGGCCGGGTAAAGGAGCCTCCTACCCTCTGTCATTCCGAGCGACCGCGCGGGACTCTGACCCGGAGCTTGCCGAATGCATGCTCTATCCCCCAGACCACACCTTTTAACACTGTCCATCCTGAGCGAACGCGAGCGAGGTAAGGAGTGAAAGCGAGTCGAAGGACTGCGGCAATGTGTCCTTTGCCATGGCGATTCAGGGAGTTCTCTCAAGAACCTGCCCATGCCTGTATGCCTGGGACTCTGCCATAAACTATCCGGCTTCTGCCCCTGCTTTCCCCGCCGCTTTTTTCAAATCACGAACCAATTTCTCAAACTCTTCCTTAAACTTCTCCGGCCGCTCCCACTGGCTGAAATCCGGGATGTAATACTCGCGGATCTCCCGTGCTGAGTCCTTTCCCGTGTCCGCGTCAAAACATTCCCACTCCTGCAGCTCTTTGTAGCTGATCTTCAGCAGCACGGGAAAAAGCATGCGTCTCTTTTCCATCACCTCGCGTTTGCGCGCCTTGGCAATCTCTGTCTTGACCCATTCGCTATTGATGCTTTCCGGGGACAGGATCAGCAACAGCCGTTCATGTACCCGTATGGCATCGTCAATCTGTTCATGAAGCTTCTTGCCGCCCTGCACGTCATGCGGCGCAAACCAGCAGCGTACGCCCCTGGCCTGGAGGTCGGCATATAGCCGTTCGGCAAAAAGCTGATCTTTGCTGGAATAGCTGATAAAGCAGGAGTAGAACTGGATTGCTCCGCCCATAGCGCGGATGAAGGCAATAAACTCGTCGCTCACGCCCGCGCCTCGCAGGAAAACGTCTGGAATCTTGCCCTGGGAACGTTGAATGGTGTCAAATCCGATCGTCGAAGGGCCGTAGTGCTTCACTGTCTCCAGCCCCTTCGCCTGGCTAAGATCAACGTCAGCCAAGATCGTGTCCACCATCATGGAATCCGTGAAGTTTACCTCTTTTAAGTTGACAGACGAGAAATATGTCCCACAGAGGAGGGTCCTGCTGAGGTCCGCTCTGGTGAGGCGCGCCTCGCTCAGGTTCGCATTGGTGAGTTGCGCCCCGCTGAGGTCCGCACTAGTGAGCTCCGCTTTGTGGAAGTCCGTCCCGCCAAGGGCCGCTGCGCGGAGCTTCGCCCTGCTGAGCTTCACCCTGTTGAGGTTGGCCCTGCTGAGGTTCGCTCCGCTTAGGTTGGCCCTGCTGAGTTGCGCCCCGTCGAAGTTCGCGCCGCCAAGGTTCGCCTGGTAGAGGTTCGCCCCACGAAGGTCAACCCTGCTGAGATCCGCTTTGGCGAGGTTCGGCACAATGCTCGAATTTGTCTCTCTCCACTTGTTCCACGTCTCAACACCCTCTTCGAGGATATTCACGTGTTCCGGATTAGCCATGTCGTGCCTCGTGCTGTGCTGCAATGGATCGTTATCTTACCTTGAATTTGCGTCGTCCGAAGTTTCTGAACTGCGCTGCGTACTTCCTTCGGGAGATGAAATGCCCGAACCTATGCATGCTCTGTCGACAGGCACATCTTTAAATTCTGTCCATCCTGAGCGAGCACGAACGACGGAAGGAGTGAGGGCGAGTCGAAGGACCCCGAGAATATATCGCGCTTGCCATGCTGATTCAGGGAGTTCTCTCCAATATGTCTCGTGCATACGCCTTGATGTCGATTCTGAGCCGTAGGCATCTTCGAGCTTTGCCAAAGGGTGAAATTCTGAAGCACAAATGGACGCGTGTCCCTGCGGGAACTAAGCGCCGCAGGCCCGACGCGCAGCGACACCGCCAAGAGCCAAGAGCTGAATTTCTAAAACTTATCTTCCACTTTCCCCGGGCGGGTCATCAGTTCTCGAATGGCGTCGTGGGGAGACTTGCCGTCATGCAGAATGGCATACATTTGCTCGGTAATTGGCATTTCAACCTGGTATCGCTTCGCCAGACCCAGAGCGGCGTTTGTGGTAAGCACACCTTCCGCTACCATTCCGTGCATGCCTGCGATAATCTGCTGCAAAGGCTGTCCCTGGCCCAGTGCCTCACCGACGCTGCGATTTCGTGAGAGACCACCGGTGCATGTGAGCACCAGGTCGCCCATGCCGGAGAGGCCAAACATGGTCTGTGGTTTAGCGCCGCATGCCACGGCAAGCCGGGTGATTTCGGCCAATCCGCGGGTGATCAACGCAGCCACCGAATTGTGGCCCAGACCCAGGCCAGTGCACACTCCGGCAGCAATGGCAATCACGTTCTTAAGAGCGCCTCCTAATTCAACACCGGTGAGATCATCATTCATGTAAACGCGGAAGCTTGGATCGCTAAAGTCTTTCTGCACGCGCGCTGCCAGGGCGCTATCGGCAGAGGCGACGGTAACGGCAGTCGGGTGTTTCTCCGCCACTTCCTTGGCGAATGACGGGCCACTGATGGCGCCGATCTTTGGCTCAAACCCGCACAACCGTCCCACCACTTCATGAATGACTTGAGTCATACGCAACAGAGTGTCATTTTCAATGCCTTTGGTGGCGCTCACAAAAAGCATGTGCGGCTGAAGCCACTGCGCCATGTGCTCAAAAGTCCTGCGGCAATGATGCGAAGGCATTGCGCTGACAATGATTTCCACGCCGGAGAGCGCTTCCTTGAAATCATTTGTCGCCGTGATGGAAGCTGGCAAAGCGCAGCCGGGAAGAAACAGATCGTTGGTGCGCGAACGGGCAATGCTTTGCAGGACATCTTTTTCCAGCGCCCACAAGCGCACTTCATGGTCGCCACGACGGCCTGTCACCATGGCCAGGGCTGTGCCCCATGCTCCAGCGCCGATAACGGCGATCCGGCTCAAAGTTGCTTCTCCGCGACTTGAGGCTTGCTTCCGCCGAATCGGTTCTCAGTTCCGGCAAGCAGACGGCTGATATTTTGATGATGCTTCAGAATGATGATCACCGAGACGCCGGAAGCAAGAAGCAGAGAGAGCCAGTCAGCGTTTTGCATGAAGTATGCGGCCACAGGGAATGCGATGGCGCCAAGAATGGAGCCGAGAGAAACATAGCGTGTGATTGCCACAACAAGAATGAAAATCGCCAGAGCCAGCAGAATGGCTTTAGGAAACAAGACGCAGAATACGCCGAGAGCCGTGGCAACACCTTTGCCCCCTTTAAAACGCAGCCAGACGGGGAAGACATGGCCAAGGACGGCGCCAAGCGCTGCCAACGCCATTAACCGCAAAGCCGGAGCGCAGGGACGTTCAACAAAGTCACCGCAGAGATTGTATTTTGACCCAGCAACGAGAATGGCCAACCAGACGGCTAAAGCGCCTTTGAGCGCGTCCAGAACCAAAGTTGCTATGCCAAGCCCCTTAGCGCCGGAGCGTGCGACGTTTGTAGCGCCGATGTTTCCACTCCCGGTCCGGCGTATGTCTTCACCGCGAAAGATGCGCACCAGCAGATACCCAAAGGGAATCGAGCCCAGGAGGTAAGCGACAACGGCGACGATGAGATAAAGAGTGATCATGAAACGCGTAATGCTACTCGAGAGCGAATCTTTCCAGCTTGGTATATTTCGAGCCGCCTTTTTGCGGCTGGCTGTGGTAAAGAAAGAATTCGCGCGCAGTCATTGTACCGAACTGCGGCGGCGAATCAGTTACCAGCGGTCGTAACTCGCGCAGAGGCCGTGAGCTCGTTCGCGCCAATGTGAGATGCGGATGGTAAGGCTTGGTTTCGCGCTCGAACCCGAGCTTTTCCAGAGCCGCATCAATAGTTGAAGCCAATCGGGGCAGATGATCGCCGCCATCGACTCCCGCCCAGAAAACGCGCGCCGCGTTGGGATTGGGAAAGAATCCCACACCAGCAAATTTCACTTCGAACGGCGCGGTCTTGATCGACCTCAGCGCAGCTTTTATCTGGTCCACTCTGGCATTATCAACGTGGCCAATAAACTTCAGGGTTACGTGCAAGCCCTCCACGCGCGCCCAACGAGCTTCAGGTGCAAGCGCGCGTGCTCGTTCCATGTATTCGGTAAGACGCGCGCGTATGTCTGCTGGTATATCCAGTGCAATAAAGAGGCGCATGTTACATCAGCTTGCGGCGGACCATGTCCAGGGCTTGTTGTGTGGCCCAGTGACGTATGCGGTCGCGGTCGCCAGGGAAAGTTCGCTCAATCACTTCTGTATGACTGCCGTCGGCGAGCGCATGAAAGACAAGGCCTACCGGCTTTTCATCCGATCCACCCGCCGGCCCGGCTACGCCCGTGATGCCGATCCCAAAACTTGATTTGCAACTGTTGCGAATACCTTCCGCAAGCGCCGCGGCGACTTGGCTGCTTACGGCGCCGTGCTCTGCGATCAGGAGTGGCGGCACCCCAGCCAGGGCTGTCTTAACGGAGTTCTCATAAACCACGGCCCCGCCCAGGAAATAACGCGAACTGCCGGGAACGGAAGTGATCCTCGCGGCCAGCATGCCGCCTGTGCAGGACTCGGCCACGGCCAGCGTCTTTTCCCGCATGCCCAGGTAATAACCAACAATCTGTTCCATGCTCTCGCCTTTGGTGGCGAAGATGGCGTCTTCAAACTCGTCTTCAAGCAGCGTAGCGAGCGCATCGACACGTTTCTGCGCTTCTTCGAACGAACTGGCCTGCGCGCGGAGATGCAGCTGCACTTCGCCGGGCGTTCCGGCAAGGATTGTCGTCTCAACGCCCTGGGCTGCTTTGTAAATCGGCGCTGCGCGCTTATCGACCATTGATTCGCCAATCATGCCGATTTTCAATTCGCGAGTGGCGATGTGTTGCGCCGGAACCAGCCTCTTCAGGCGCTCGAAGACATGCTCTTCAAACATCCCACGGAGTTCATGCGGAGGGCCCGGCAAAAGAACAATGATTGCATGGCCATACTGATCGTCAATATGCAGGAACTGTCCCGGTGCCGAGCCGCGTTTGTTGTCGAGCGCGTCAGCGCCGTCAATCACGTCGCCCTGGCGTTCGTTGTTCTCCGCCATTTTCCAGCCGCGGGCGGCAAAACGCGCGCGCAGATCTTCCACAATGCGGGCATGGCGCTTAAGCGGGCGGCCCAGCGTTTCTGCCACGCACTCACGGGTAAGGTCGTCTTCAGTGGGACCGAGACCGCCCATGAAGATGACGACATCGGAACGTGAGAGCGCAATACGGGCGACATTAACCAGATCAGGACGGCGATCGCCCACAATGGTTTTGAAGCTTACTTCCACGCCCAGGCGGTTGAGTTGCTCGGTGAGGAAGAGCGAGTTCGTGTCCTGGCGGAATGGAGTCAGCAACTCCGATCCGATGGCAATGATCTCAGCGTTCACCTTAGCAGTTTAAATGAGAGAAAGGCCCTGGACGCCCCAGGTGAGATAGAAAACGGCATTGGTGGTGACCAGCACCGCGCCGCCAGTCCGGTTGAAAGCCAGCCCAACCAGGCCATGTCCGGCAATTACCAGGCTGGCGTGCTTATCCGGTGTGATTTTTACAATGCCGCGCTTGCCACCCAACGATGCTGCGACGTAGAGATTTCCCTGGATATCGAAAGCGAGGCCCTGGGGACGCCCCAGTCCGCGATAGAAGACCGCGACTGTGCCGTGAGGATCGACGCTATAAACGGCGTCAAAGCTCGAATTAGTGGGACCTGTCACGTACAGAGTGCCGTCGGGAGCAAAAGCAAGATGATAGGCGGCAACGCTTGGTTCCAAAGTGGCAAATACAAAAATTTGCCTGTCCGGCGCGATGCGCCAAATGGTCCCGCTACGATCACCCACATAGAGATTGCCGGATTTATCAAAAGCGATCCCGGTGGCGACACCCATTCCTTCAGCGTAAGTGCTGAGCGTGCCGTTGGGAGCGACGCGGTACACTGTGCCGTCATAGCGCGAGGAAACATACAGCTGTCCCTGTGGATCAAAGGCCATGCCAGTGGCGTTCATCAGCTCAGGCAGAAATGGCTTGACGTTGTAATCAGGGTCAATTTTGTAAATCGCCACCGGGACTTTTTGTCCGCGACCGCCGGAATAAGTGACGTAGATGTTTCCGTCCCGGTCAATGGCAGGATTGGCGACAGGATGCAGACTCTCTGCGATAGGCTGAGCAATTTTGAGTTCGCGACCGTTGCTTACGTATCCATTGTTTTGGACGGTGACCAAACCGGACTGGGCGCCAAAAGGCACGCGCGCGATCACAAAATCTTCTGAGCTCACCACAATGGGGCCGCGCATGCCACTGAACAAGACTTCCGGCCGCGCGAGTTGAGGAGGCTTGAGAGCGCGCCCCAGAATGCGGACCTCGCCTCCAGGGAGTGAAGCGGGCGGGTCGATGGCTTCAATATAGGGGTTGCCATCTACGTTCTTCTTGCCCAGCAGACTTTCAGTAATTCCCATGGAGGTGTGGCCTAACGCGCTATAAAATGCAGCCATAACTGAAGCAAGGCAAGCGCGTAAAGCCCTGCGCCAACGTCATCCATCATGATTCCAGTCCCACCCGGCAGCGCTTCCAGGCGGCGCAGAGGGAACGGCTTCACTATGTCAAAGCTACGAAAGAGTATAAAACCCGCGAGCATGTATTTCCAATTCACCGGGACGGCGATCAACGCGATCATCTGGCCGGCAACTTCATCAATCACCACAAATCCGGGGTCTTTGATGCCGCTTTCACGCGCTACCACGGTGGAGGGAGGAATGCCGATCAGTGTCACCAGCACAGAAATAGCGATCCCAGCAGGAACAATCCATGTCGACGGAAGCCACATGCTGGCGGCCCACCAGAGCGCGATCGTTACGGCAGATGCCCATGTTCCCGAGCCCGGCTGCAGATGCCCGATGCCAAAGAATGTGGCGATCAGCCAGGAAACGCGGGATTTGGGAACGGTATTTTTAGGTTCCATGTCTTCAGACGCAACGACATAGCTTACAACGCTTTGTGATTAAGGGCCGTTGCGAGTCTAAGAAACGCTATTGCTCGGACGAATCGCCATCCGGATCTCGCTTCAGCTTTGACTGCTGCTCGGCTAGATCCTCAAGCAGTTCGGGATCGTTGATCTTGGTAGAGATCACGTACCCGCCGCTGGCCCATTTGCCCAGATCGATGGTGCGGCAGCGGTCGCTGCAGAAGGGGAAGTCTTCCTGCGTCCTCAGCACGAGCGTGCGGCAGATAGGACAGCGAAGCGCAAGTGGTTTCTTCTTCGGCATAAAAAATTAGATGATGCAGGTTTAGCCAACGATGCGCGCCACCAGGTCGTAGTCGTGGGCCTCTGTAATCTCGCAGCGATAAAAAGTGCCCGGTACCAGTTCCTCGTGGTCGCCAAAATCGTTGATAAATAGTTTGCCATCAATTTCAGGAGCGTGCATTTCCGTGCGGCCTTCCCAGAGAAGGTCGGTTTCTTCTGAAGGGCCCAGCGCAAGAACGTCATACTCGCGCCCGATGAGTTTGCGCTTGTTCTTTTTGCTGATCTGGCGCTGGATCTGCATCAGTTTCTTGCGGCGGCGTTCAATTTCGCGCGGCGGGACCTTGTCGCCAAGGTGGTAGGCTGCGGAGCCGTCTTCGTCGGAATAGCTGAAGACACCAAGCCAGTCGAATTGCGCGGCTTTCACGAACTCACAGAGTTCGGCGAAGTCAGCTTCTGTCTCGCCGGGGAAGCCGACAATGAAGGATGTGCGCAGCGTGAGGTTCGGGATGGTGCGCCGCATCTTATCGATCGACTTAAGGAATATCTCGGCTCCGGCGCCGCGCTTCATGCGCTTGAGAACTGACGAGGAAGCATGCTGCAATGGCACGTCCACGTAAGAACATATTTTTTCGTGCTTCGCAATCGTTTCCAGCAGCTTGCCGGTGATCTTGTTGGGATAGGCGTATAGGAAGCGCACCCAGCGGAGGTCTTCAATCTGCGCCAGCCGCTCCAGCAGCAGAGCAAGGCCATCTTTCAAGCCAAGATCTTCACCGTAACAAGTCGTGTCCTGGCCGATGAGCGTGATCTCGCGCACGCCGCTGGCAACAAGGCGCTCTGCTTCAAAGATTACGGATTCAAAATGGCGTGAACGAAACTTGCCGCGAAGCTGGGGAATGATGCAAAAGCCGCAGGGATGGTCGCAGCCTTCGGCGATCTTGATGTAGGCCGATGCCTTGGGCGTGGCCAGCACGCGAGGCGTGGTTTCGTCGTAAAGATAGTTAGGCAGATCAGAGATTGCTCCGTCCCATTCCGCGCGGGAGAAGCGCCCGCTCTGCTCGCGCGCCAACCCTTCCGCCCGTGCCGGCACACCGGACTTCAAGGCCTGGCTGTT
The DNA here is from genome assembly GCA_049697035.1 of Candidatus Angelobacter sp. Taxonomy (GTDB): domain Bacteria; phylum Acidobacteriota; class Terriglobia; order Terriglobales; family Acidobacteriaceae; genus Angelobacter. The sequence continues at coordinate 9,321 of JBAVUZ010000944.1, forward strand.
TGACCCATGATTCAGGATCACAAAGGGCGATTCATCGGCAGGAGCGCCCTCGGCATGGATCCCCGCCGCGGCCAGAATCGCTTCTAGTTCACCGGTGCCCACTACCGCATCAACTTCAGGAATGTTCTTTTGGATTTCCGTACGATAGCGTTCCACCAGGCAGCCCGCCACGATCAACTTCTGCGCCTTGCCGGTGATCTTGTGCTGCGCCATTTCCAGGATCGTGTTCACCGATTCCTGCTTGGCCGAGTCGATAAACGAGCAGGTATTTACCACGATCACATCAGCGTCTTCGGCGCGGGCGGTGATCTGCGCGCCGCCGGTCTGCAACATGCCCATCATGACCTCGCTGTCAACGAGGTTCTTGGGGCAACCCAGGCTCACAAAGCCGACTTTTAAAGGGCTTGGTCGAGAGGCGGAATCCGGCTGCTGAGGAGCTATTGTGAGGTTCTCTACTGGCATGCTGTCTCTCTATTGTAGCATCGCCAAGGCCAGTGTTTTTGCGGATTGGACTCTAGTGGGCTTCTTATGGACCGAGCAAATTTAGCCGCGAATGCACGCGAAAAGGCGCGAATTGTTTGATCGCGTGACTTTGTATTAATTCGTTGTGTCGATGCAGCGAGCCCGAGAGCTATTGTTACTAAACGGATCTCTCGCTACGCTTGAGATTTCAGAAAGAATTACTGGCTCAACACAACCCTGCCATCGGGCGTCCGCTCCACCGTAGGCGCATAGCCCCCCAGCAGTTTCCGCCGCCACCATGTTCCTTCTTTGCGTTTGATGGCGCGGTCAGTGAACCAGTATTGCCAGATCACGGCGCGTACTTGTTTCGGCGGCGCTCCGGCAAAAGGATTGCCGGCAAAGAGCGCGAGTACATCTGGCTCGTTCTGCAACAA
>JBAVUZ010000945.1:0-2531 GCA_049697035.1 Candidatus Angelobacter sp.
TCTCAACAAAGTCTGAACCGGAGATGCTGAAGAAAGGAACGTTGGCTTCACCGGCAACGGCGCGTGCCAGCAAGGTCTTGCCGGTTCCCGGATGGCCAACCAACAGAACGCCCTTGGGAATGCGTCCGCCGAGCTTCTGGAATTTCTGGGCTTCACGCAGGAACTCGATGATTTCGCGCAGCTCTTCCTTGGCTTCATCCACGCCGGCCACATCTTTAAAAGTGATCTTCTTCTGCTGCATGGAGAGCAGGCGCGCGCGACTCTTTCCAAAACTCAATGCCTTGTTGCCGCCAGTCTGCATCTGCCGGATCATCACAAACCACAGCACACCCAGCAGGATGAAAGGCGAGAACTGGATGATGGCCATAGGCCAGTTCCATCCCTGACTATCTTTAAACGTCGTCTTGGTGTCCTTGTGATCGTCCAGCGCCTTCAACAGGGTGGGATTTGTGGCCGGAACAACGGAATGGTACATACTGCCGTTTTTCAACTTGCCCCGCGCCACGTTGCCTTCAATCGTGACATCAACGACATTGCCCTGATTGAGCTCCGACATGAATTGGGTGTAGGCAATTTCCTGATCTTTGCCGGCGTTCGGACCGCCTTGAATCATTCTCCAAAGGACGACGGCGACCGCTACCAGCGTCACCCACAAGATCACCGTTTTAAATGTCGAATTCACTGATTGCTCCTAGATTTCCCGGTCAGGCACGTATCCTTGACCTGCATGGCTTTAACGACAATCCATCCGTTACAGACGTTTTCCAATGAAAAAGGTTCCCCGAGCCCTTGAACACGCCGGGTTATGCCAATTAGATGCGGAACGACTGGGTTTCGGACTTAAACTTTCCCACTCCAAAGATTTTATACCTATTCCCGCCACTCTGGGGACAGTAAAACCGCTTAAGACATACTTAAGGAATTACCCCAGATTCGGCCCGTCCCGCTATATAAGGCAGATTTCGGCCCAAATGGCGCTCTCCCAACCCATAGCCTACGACAAAATTTTCATTCATGAGAAAACCAAAGTAATCGGGCTGCAGGGACACCCGGCGCGCCGACTGCTTGTCCAGAAGGACAGCCAGTTTCACGCTGGCAGCGCCCCGTCCCACCAGGTTCCGAATCAGGAACTCGCTTGTCAAGCCCGACTGGACCAGCGCTTCCACCAGCAACACATGCTGGCCTTTCACGTCGAGCTCAGGACTGAAAAAGATCTCAGTGGTGGTGGAATTGGCTTCCTTGGACTCGGCTTTCACAAATTGGCAAACCACGTCCAGATCGAGTTCACGAACCAGGTCAGCCATGAAAACAAAGCCGTTTTCCATCACGCCGACCACATGCAGCGTTTTACCCTGAAAATCAGCGGAGATCCGGCGGGCCATCTCCTGTACGCGTTTCTTGATCTGCTCAGCGGTCAACAGAATTCTGGGATATTCAGACTGAACGCTGGTCACTCGGCTACCTCGGTGGTCATCGTTATCTCCTCGATCAAGACCGCATCCCCTGAGCTGCTGGCAAAGTCTTTGGAGGCGGGAAAAGACCGCATCCAGACAATTTGCCCCGCGCTTTCAATCACTGGCCAGGCCTTGCGCTGGGCCGTAGAAATCTCATGCCCCAGCCGACCGGGCTGCAGCAACTCTTTTACTTTCTTAGGGGATTGGGTGTGGGCCGGAAAGAACTTATCTCCAGCACGCCAATTTCTTACCTTCAATTCAGGACCAAGCAGGCTTGCTTCTAAGAGCGTTGGCCCATTATAACCTGAAGCCTTTTGTTTTCCATCACTTATTAAGCTTGCCCGGATGGTGATTCCAGCCTCCGGAACAGTAATTTCACCCGGAATTGGTAGCGAATAGCAGTAGTTTTCTGGTACTTTTTGCGGATTTCGGCTGAATTGGAGCTTCCTGGTGCTGCGATTTGCCATCAGGCCATCCGGTAATGCTAGCTTTCCACCCGACTTCCCATGTTCCGCCAGCGCCGTAAGCTGTTGAATATGCTTGAATTCGAGTGAAATACCTAACCGCTGCACGGCTCTCTGGATGACTTGCCGCTGGATGGCCAATGGCAGGCTTCGCAAGGCTGAAAGATCAAGAGCCAGAACACCCTGGGCGTCGCCGCTTGAGCTGCGTCCGCTGCGGCTGGGCTTTCCTTCATGAATCAGCCTCGGCAGCAATGCGGAGAGCTCATTGCTCCAATAGTCATTCTCGGCCTGTGCAACTTCCGCAAGATCAGCCAGGGTCTGCCGGATGGCAGGATTAAAGTCGCGCTCAAGGAGTGGCAGCAGGGTGTGCCGGACGCGGTTTCTAGTGTGGACAAGATCCAGGTTGGATGAATCCTCGCGCCAGGTTTGGCCCTTGATTTTCAGATAGGTTTCGACTTCACGCCGGCTGGTGTTTAGAAGAGGCCGGACGAGGTGCTTTGCTTTGTGTGAAGGAGCAATGCCAGCGAGTCCGCGCGCGCCCGTTCCACGCAGGATTCGCATCAGTACGGTTTCAGCCTGGTCGTCGAGCGTATGGGCCGTAGCAATCTTGTCG
>JBAVUZ010000946.1:0-1781 GCA_049697035.1 Candidatus Angelobacter sp.
CCCGGACTGTCCGCGCCAATGGCCAGCACGATTGGCTTGCGCTTGAGCGCCAGCCGCAGAACTTTTTCCAAGCGGTCGCCCAGGTCGCCTTCAGACTGCAGCCAGACTTCATCTGGTTTGAAGTAAGGGCGCTCAAAAGTTTTTGTGGCGGCAATAATGCATTCCGCCCACGGGACCGTGCGGACCATCGCGACTGTGTCTTCAAGAAACGCTTCCGCCAGCTCCGCCGCGCGTTCCGGGCCAAGCTCAGGGATGAGACGCGTCTTCACGGATCCGGGGATTGGCGGTTTGGCGAAAATGCAGACGATGGCTTCCGGCATGCGATATTTCTGTCCTTAAATTTCCTGCGCTTGCTGCGGTTCGCAGCAAAACGCACTTATTGTTTCACGACTGCCTTGGAATCCGTGCCCATTTCTTCCCGCAGCGCTTTTTTTGCGATGCGGCCAAGCCACCATACCAGGACCACGATCGCCGCCAGTCCGCCCCACAATAAGAAACGTCCGGCGATGCCGGAGTTGGGCCGTCCGCGCAGGAGATCAGAAATATCGTTCATGATGGAGCCTAGATAGACATAGAGAACGGTGGCGGGAAACATGCCGATCCACGAAGCCAGCATGTAGTCCCGCAGGCGGATGCTGGTGAGCCCCAGCGCATAATTCAGAATGTTGAACGGCAGCACCGGCTGCAGGCGCAGCAGCACCACGGCCTTGAATCCGTTCTTTTCAATGGCGCGATCAATGGCGGCGGCCTGCGGATATTTTTTGAGACGGCGCGTGACCCAGGTTCGCGCAACATAACGCGCGATAAGAAATGCCAACGTGGCTCCGACAACGCTGGCCGGGGAAACCACCAGCGTGCCGATCACGGCGCCATAGAGAAAACCGGCGCCCAAGGTCAGCGGCAGTCCGGGGAAGAAGAGGGCAGTTCCGACGATATAGAAGACAGCGTAGATCGCGCCTCCGGTCGCGCCCATGCCTTTGGCCCAGTGGATGAAATCGACCATCCATTGCAGGAACGGAAGCGCATTGGCGAGCAGAATCATGTGGCTATCATCTCAGATGATGGCTTTGATGGACACATGGCGATGTAGAGTTATCTATGAGGCGTTCGGTTACGCTATTCAATCCAGTGGTCGCCCCATTCCGCTTTGCGGGCGCGTTTATAGGCCTCTTTGCTGGAGCGCGTAATGGTACGATTTTCAATCTGGCCTTTGGCCGTGCAGAGCGCAAGCTTGACGTGTCCGCTGTGCTTGCCCGGATGGCGAACGATGCGCGCTCCCTTGGATGACGCGGCGCTTTTTGCGGCCACGAGATAAGAAAAATTCTCGTCTTCATACCCCAACGCTCCGCCTTTCAATCGCCGGTGCTGCGACGTGCGTTCCACACGCTGGGAAAAATGGCACCAGTCGCCGACGGCGGCCATGGGACACGTGAAATGATGCGGACACGGAGCAAGAATCGTGACTGCATTCGCAAGCAATGCAGATCGCGCGGTGTTGATGGTGGCGAAACCTCGTCGCGTTCCCGGCTCAATGAGCACAAGAAATTTGGCGGCGCATTTCCACGCCTTGTTGAGCACGGATTCCGCGGCGGCTTGCGGCAACTCTCCCAGCGTGTAAGAAATCACCACCAGATCATGCTTGTCGCAGGAAAGACCAGAGCGCAGGTCCTGCTTGAGCCATTGTGCGTGCTGGACAATTGTCGATTCACTTTGCTCCGCCAGACGCTTGCCGACGGCGATCCAGCCTGCGTCCGATTCGATGAGCGTGGCTTGCTGAAGCT
>JBAVUZ010000947.1:0-2547 GCA_049697035.1 Candidatus Angelobacter sp.
TTTCCGTTCTGGTCGTAGTACGCAAACAGGTTTTCACCGGATTGGCCTGCACCAGTACCGGGAGGAAAGACCTGTTGAGTTTCGGTATAAAAGGGATTGATCGGCTGACTGAATGAGTCGGCCTCTATTTTTGGCTGCGCGCTTCTGCGGATACATGGGCAGTTGGGGTCATTGGGATCGCTGGCCACGTAAAAAATATCTACGCTCTCAACCGCGCCGTCATTGTTGACGTCGCCTTCCATAAGTATCTCTGTCGGCGAAACTCGTATCAGCCCGTAGGCTACAAGAAGCTGCCGCTGAGGATTCGAATACATGCCGGGGCCGGGATATCCTGCCATGTGCAAGTCATGTACCGTCTGGTTCACAAAGTCCCGGGATTGCTGGGTCAAATCCACATTCACGGCTTCTGAAGCTGATTTTTTCTGCATCGAGTTAATCTGTTCAAATACCGCACCGGTGACAGTAACCAGAATCGCCAGGCTAACCAGCACTTCCATCAGGGTAAAACCTGCTTTTGCGTTGCATTTGGCGTTAGTTCTGGCAAGCGACCGGCGGGAGTGGCCCATACTCAGAAGTTCCCCCTTAATTGATGAAGCGTATAAGGCAGCATGAACTGAGTCGCTCCGGCTGTGACCAGCGGTTTGACGCTCACCGTCACCAACTGCGTAGCCGGGGTTGGGCCGGGATCAATTCGCCAGCGGACGTCAAATCCAACGTTCCCGCCGCTGGAGCACGTGACATAAACCATTGAGTAATTCGCGATAGTTGGCTGTGAGAAATCAATGCTTCCCGCAAAAGCTCCGGTATCAATCAGGGCAGGGCCGCCCCCCGCGGCGGGCACGGCGGTCTCAATAGTATGCGGCGTTCCTGCGCAGTCTGTAAGTGTGGTTTGGGTATTTCCCGCGGCTGTTGGAATGGCCGCAATCGTTTCCATGGTGCTTTGTGCCAGAAGGATCGCCGTGGAATGCAACTTGGATCGCCCGTCATTTGCGGTCGCCACTGCGATTACAGTGATGCCGCCCAACAGCCCTACCACCAGAACAGCCATGGCGAACATTACTTCAATAAGGCTGAATCCGCGCGACATCCTTGCCCCTTTGGCCCCATGAATTTTGCGATCTGCATTCATATAGTGTCTTAGAGCCACGTACCGTTTCCGTTTCCCGATGGAATAAATGTCCATGTCTTGACTCTGCCTGTGGGGCTTACGGTGACGGCGGCATACATCACATCTCCGTTCGCGCGCAAAAGTTGCAGGTGCTGCACCCATCCAACCGCCGTGCAAGGTCCGATGGGTGAAGAGCGCTGGCAGGGTAATCCCACGGCGTTCCAGGTTAGGTTATTGTTCGGTGCGCCGGGCTGCTCCGTGACAATAGCGCGATAGGGTAGCTGGTTTTCCAGCGGGACCGGCACACCAAGGTTGCTCACCTTAACTTGCGCGGGAAATGCAGTCACCGGGTCTCCGGCACTGCAGGCTCCGTCTCCATTCATATCTACGCAAACCTGTGCGGGCGAAATACCGGGTGGAGAAATGAGCACCTGAAACGAAGTATCTTTCTGGGTAGCGCGGATGCGCGCATCCTGGTAAGCCGCTGCCAGCGCCTGGGCAGATCCTTTAATACGGGAAGCATCAATGGCGCGGGTGAGGTTCGGAATGGCCATGCCGCCCACCACCAGAATGATTGTGACCACTATAATCATTTCTGCCAGCGTAAAGCCCGACTGTAAGGCGAGCCTTACCCTTGATTTGGCCATTGACTTCACGATCCGCTCACCTTCCCCTTCGCAGCCGTTTACGCAAAAACTTCACTTCAACTCGTTCTTACTTTATGGATCATCCGGCACATGGAGACTTTGCCAACTTTAGCGTGGCGCGCCCAAAAACTGGTGCCTGACCAGATGACTTGTGTGAGTGAACTTTTGTACCGCAACATAGTATCCCAGTCAGGAACACTGCTTCTAAAAAAAACAATGTAAACAACTGAAAATAAACCAATTATTTTTTATTTTGATTGAGTCCAAAAAGCGCCTGTAATTGGGAGTTCCGGACATGGGCCAAACGTCACATGGGTGCTGTGACCTAACGGACAATGTCCTTTAGGTCACTGCCCCTATCAAAATGCCAAAGCGAAGAGTATGCGATTTTCTGCAAAATCAGCCACTATTGAAGTTTTCGCCTTATCTTTGGAAACGCGTTTCAGATGTATTGTGCAAATGAGCTGGTGAGTTCCATTTTGGAACTATCTTTTCCCAAATTGGTACCAGCCGATGGAAGGGGAATCGATGCTTAGGTCGACCCAATTACTGATTCAGCATGGACAAAGCTAGCGATCCATCTCATACGCGATGGTGAGCCACTTCTTCACTTCAGAATCAATATCTTTCATTGACGTTATCTCAATCCGGTGCGTGATGCGGTCCTTTTTCGCAAACCCTCCGGTATCGATGAGCCGTTTTGGAACTTTGGTGTCCTTGAGCGCCAGTCCAAGGTCGATTCGGGTGCGAGTGGTGGGCTTGATCTGCGCGAATACGTGCTTGCGGTAGAGC
>JBAVUZ010000948.1:0-2017 GCA_049697035.1 Candidatus Angelobacter sp.
GTCACCAACGAACGGGCCGCGGTCCGTGATGCGCACCAGGACTGAATCGCCGGTCTTCACGTCGGTGACGCGAGCGATGGTGCTCAGCGGCAGTGTGCGATGCGCGGCGGTCATGGCATTCATGTCATAGGGCTGGCCATTGGCTGCGTTGCGCTTTTGGAATCCCGGGCCGTACCAACTGGCATATCCCACTTCCGTATAGAGGACCTTGGCATTTCTCGGCACAATAATTTCCCCGCTGATCCTGGGAGCCGGCGCTGCAGGATGAGTGGGAACAGGCGTGGGCGTAGGCGTGGGCGGCCGCGATGGAATTGAAGCTGAAGGCGGTGGAGGAGGCGCAGGCATTGCCGGTGGCGGCTCATGGTGCGCTGCGCAGCCTGCCAAAATCGCCAGCAGGAAACATAGCGCCGCTAGCTGGACGAGCGGTTTTTGTCCATGTACTCCGCCAGCTTGCTGAGCTGTTCCGCGGCCAGGCGCAACGCCTTGGTTGAATGCGTTCGGATCGCTGGCACCACTTCGTTGTTCAGGTAGGTGATGACTTTTTCTTTTTCCCGTTCCAGCTTCTCCGCCGCGCCGCCAAATTCGGCGTCCAACTTGCGGCCAAAATTTTCGAACCGCGGTTTTGCCTTGGGATCGTCTTGTGAACTCATGTTTCTGTTTTACCATCGCAACCGAACGGTGGCCAACTGAGATTCTGGATTCGCGCCCGCCTCCGGCCCTTTCAAACTTAAAGGTACCCGCACGGCGGCCGCTGTCTCAGTACCTTAGATGATACCTGCCGCTCTGGCAAAGTGTGGTTTTTCGTACACTGCCCATTCGATGAACGGGCAGTGATCGGCCGGTGGACATAATGCGCAAGGACGATTTTTTCAACAGAAGGCTGAATTGAGGCGCGAAAATAGGTTGGAATTTATTCTGAAATGCGTGCGAGTTCAGGCGATCAGGAACAGAATCTTGCGCCGAATTTCACGCGTGTTTCCGGCCAGTTGCTGAGCGTGCGGCGTACCACACGGGCCAGTCGCGTGCTCGACTTTACCTGAGGCGTATCGATGCTCTGAAAGGTGATTTGCACCTTGGTGTCAATTTCAAGAAGTTGGTCTGACGTGAAAAGCAGACCGGATTCGCTCATATTGATGGCTTCGCCCGTAGCCCAGTTTTCCTGGCCCTCCAGCCGGTAGCGTAGCGGGATATTCAATTCGTGGCGCACCGCGCGGCTGCTCGAATTACGAACCTCTGCCACCGCAGCGGGATCTAGCTTTTGCATGTGTTCTCCGGCCAAACAAAATCTTTCAGGGCTCGTCACGTTCCAAAGCGGACCTGGGCGCTTATGGGGGAGCCGCGCCTTAGAGTGTTAAAGATTTTCCGCCCACTGTGCCCCAGTGTCAAGCGCCGACTAGCCCGGTTAACCTCTTTAATTTTTCTTTAACCTATGGATTTCATGAAACGTTTTGGGCAGATATGTCACGCGAAAAACTTACATACTTCGGGACAAACTATTGCACTGCTTTCAAAACAAACAATTAAATCTATCCGTGCCAATAGTTTCCTTATAGAAAAAACATGTTTTTCCACAAAAGGGCATAGGATCGCGCTTCTAGCGCTCACCTTCATCGTGGCTCAGCCGTGCCTTCAACCTGGTTCGACGGCAGAAAATGTAAGAGAACTCTTATTTTCCTTGCGCCACAATTTTCTGGATCAACTGTGGGTTATCCGGCAGCAGACCCGCTTTGGGCAGCCGAGGCGTCAGGTCAAGCCAGTTGCGGTCCATGGCAAAAACCTTCTTGAAGAGCGGCAGGCTCTCATCCACGCGACCCATGTTGGCGAGCGCTACGGCGTGCCAATAGATCATCTCAGCGCTGTCCGGGACAAGCTGCTCGGCCGCGCCGTATTCACGCAGCGCACCGGGATTGTCATGCAGTTCAACGGCTTTGTCGCCGGCATTCATGTGGTTATAAGCGCGTTGTAAAGTTACCAGCCGACGAAGCTCTTTCAGCGGCTCGGCGCTGTCATCCACGCG
>JBAVUZ010000949.1:0-25135 GCA_049697035.1 Candidatus Angelobacter sp.
TTTTGCACAAAAACTGATGCAACATGGCCCCCTCGGCCACCCTGTGCCTGAAGGCTACGCTTTGCCCGATCAAAACTGATGGTTGGCGCTTCCACGATGTTCGGACCTTGCCACAGACGGGCTTTCGCGTAGCGGGCAACTCCTGTAACGGAGTTCATGGTGGCGCTCGATCCCGTGACGTGGATTGGATCTGCCGAGCCCAGCATGGCCCCGCCCGGCTGCGCACCCATTTTTGAATATGTCGTTTTTACGTTGTCTTGGGCAAATGCATTGCGGCTTTTGCGATTTAGCTGAATGCTATCGGCTGTGAGCGTAATACCCTGGTTCGCGTCGATGACGCGTGGCGATCCAGAAAGAACAATCGTTTCCTCGGCTGCGGCATACTTGGCGCGTTCGGCAGAAGCCGTCTGTGTTCCTTCCTGATAATGGAAGTCGCCGGTCTGGTCCGCGGAAATGATCTCACCTTTGTCATTGAACTTTGCCGTCACTTCGCGCGATGTGAGAATTCTGTCTGGCTTGCCCGGGACGCTATCAACAATCTTCGCATCGGGAGTTCCATAAAGAGAGACAGGGCGATTCTGGTCATTGAACACCGTTTCAAAATGTCCTGCGCTGATCGTGGTCTTGCCCGGCGCTTGCTCGCGGACGATTTCTGCTGGCCCGCCGGAAGTAACGGCCTTCTCCAATCGGCGGCCCTCTTTCACAGAAAGATCCAGCGCCACTGCATGCAGCTCTTGTGATTTTCCTGCTGGGCCCTGTTTCAGTTGGACTGAATCTTCCGCCCTTGCCTTGCTTAGTCGATTATCAGCCGCAAACGTGAGTAGAATCTTTCCAGCCTTTCCTTCGGCGGGAGAATCGCCTTTGCTCGCGAATGTTACGCCGCCAGAAAGAACGCCTCTTCGCGCCTGGTTTGCGCCCGTCATTTCCAGCTCACCTTCAGCAGCGTTGACCTCAAACGCTTTTGTGCCAGTGCTAGATGCATGCAGGTTGCCGGAACCAACAACGCGCTCAATGTTGTTGTCGTCACCCATGAAAACCGTGACTTTGTCGGCGGAGATTACGCGCTGAGGTTCCTCCACCTTTGCGGACTGCATCACGATCCTGCTGGGATTCTTTGTGATTGTCGCGCTTTGGCCCGTGATCGTTGCCTTGCGCGGTCCGGTGCTGGTGATTCGAACCGCTGATTTCAGCGTGAGTACGCCGCCGTGGGAATCGTATGTTGCTCCCACGGCCGATCCATTGCCTTCCGGAACGCGGAATTCGATCGCGGCTTTGGTCTGGGCAATTCCGGTATTTTCATTGAACGTGAGCGCGCTCGTCTTTACATGAATCAGGTTCTTGGTTTCCTCCGCAGGTCCACCGGCAGGAGTTGCCGCCGTAGAAACGGCTTCCAGGTCAATGCGGACCTCACCCTCCGCTGAGACAACTTTTGCCACGGGATCATACTCGAAATCTGCGCCGTAAATCTGGTCGGAGCGGTCCTGGTTGCGTCCAAAAACTGTGATGCTCACATCATGCAACGCCGCGCGTCCTACCTCTTTATATTGCTGGACGCTGGCGGCATGAATGGTAAAGAGCGTCTTTCCGCCTTCTGATTTGGAGAGATTGAACCCCGTAGCGCTTTTTTCTACGCCTGAGGGAATATTTTTGGGCGTCTCAGGAATCGTGTCCTGCGGCTTAAAAAAGCCACGCAAATAGAATCCCAGGGCGATGACGAACACCATTACAGCGCCACCGGCAAAGATTTTTCTCAGCCGCTTGGGATCAAAGGGCATGCCTCCAATGGTAAATGACAATAGAGTCGAACCGCGCTTCGAGGGCGGCACTCAAATGCCCATTGGCTTAGTAGCGCAGCACCCTGGTTCCTGCAAGCAGGTCATGCAGACCGGTTTTGCGCTCAGTAAATCCAATCATAATGAAGCCGATACAGAAAAACATGGAAGACAGGATTTTGGCAAAGAAGCGTCCTGTGGCGCGCCCAAAGCCAATCCGGTTACCGGCTTCATCCACCACTTTAAGGCGCAGAACTCGCTTTCCTATCGTTCCCTGCCATGAGGAACTGGTGAGCAAGGCTTCATAGAGCCACTGGCCGACAAAAGCCAGCGCGATGTAAACGAAGACCGAACTCAAAATCGTGACGATGAGCTCCGGAGAAGGCGGCTCCTGGTTCTGCTCCGCTTCGCGTGCGATGCGAACGATTGCCGGCAAGACCATGATAAAAAACAGTGGAGCAGCAATTGCGCCCAGAATAACGTGGTCAATCAAGTGCGCCAGTAGGCGAATCCAGAAACCGCCGTAAGGCGTCCCTGGGGCCGCCACATAGGCGACCGGAGGTGCAGCGGCATAAGCGCGCGCGGGAGCTGCTGCCTGGTTTGGGGCAAGGCCGCTGGAAAGGGTCAAGCCGCAACTCTGGCAAAATTGGGCCGTCGCAGGGTTCTGCGTGCCGCACTTAGAGCAAAAGATGTTTTCTGGCATAACACGGGCACTATAACTCCGTTGGCCTTCAGCCGCAAACAGAAATTGCCGCCGGAATTGATCTTCTAAAATCTTCCAAGGTCAGTTCCAGACCTCCGAAGTCCGGATGAAAGTTCAGCCCGATCTTGTAGGCTACATCCAGATTGTCCCCGGGTAGCAGGGCTGCTGTCTGGGCACGTTCCGCCATCCGCCAGCCCACGGCCTCATAGTTGAAGCTGGCCTTGGCATTTGGCAGTCTCTGATTCACCCGCAACTTAATGTGCTTCTCCTTCAGAATTCTTGGTGGCATCAATAGGCTCACGCCGCAACTGGAAAACACCGGCTCACGGTTGCCGTGGCCGAACGGCTCCAATCGGCCTAGACTGTTGAGCAACTCTGGCGTGACCGAACTAAGAGGAATTTCAGCATCAATGCTCAGTTCTGGCAACAAGTCTTCAGGTTTAAGCATGGCTTGCGCGTAAGTATTCAATCTTTGCTTTAAGGCAGGAATATCCTTGCTGGGCATTGCAAAGCCGACTGCGTGAGCATGGCCGCCAAAGCGCGTAAACAGATCGTGGCAGGATTCAAGCGCATTCAGCAGATGAAAAGCCGTGATGGAGCGGCCCGATCCGTGAGCCTCTTCCGCATCCTTGGCAATCACGAGCGCAGGGCGGCCTGTCTTCTCAACGACCCGTGACGCCACAATGCCGACGACGCCACGATGCCAACCATCGCCATCGAACACCATGCAGAACTTCCCTGTGAGATCGGGCTCTGCTGCAAGCTGCTCGTCAATTTCCGCCACAATGCGCTGTTCTTCAGATTGGCGTTCCAGGTTGAGCTGGTTCAGCTTTTCCGCAATGTCCTTGCAACGTGCCTGGTCTTTGCACGTGAATAGCTCAATCACGTCGCGAGCCACATCCATGCGCCCGGCGGCGTTGATGCGGGGGCCAAGTCGAAAGCCTACATCGCCTGCGCCAATAGCGCGTTCGCCGGTTAGGCCGGAAACCTCCATTAAAGCTTTAAGTCCACCGTTGACCGGACGCCGTAGTCCTTCCAGACCCAGGCGCGCGATCGTGCGGTTCTCTCCGACCAGCGGAACTGCGTCCGCGATAGTAGCGATGGCTACCATCTTGAGAAAAGACGGAATCAGCTTTGCCTGATCCACCGTGTCTTTGAACTTAGCGAACAGTGCCTGGGCAATTTTGAACGCGACACCCGCGCCGCAAAGTTCTTTGCAGGGATAATCACAGCCCTGCTGATTGGGATTGAGTACTGCCCACGCGTTAGGCACGCCCTCATGCGCTTCAGGCAGGTGATGATCGGTGACGATCAGGTCAATGCCCACGCGTCGCGCTGTCTCAGCCGCTTGAAACGCCCTTATGCCGGTATCCACGCTAATGACGACTTTTATTCCACCCGCAGCGGCTCGTTCAATCACGTCATCCTTGATTCCGTAACCTTCCTTGATCCTGTGAGGCACGTGAAAGTCAGCCGCGCCACCGCAAAGCTCAATCGCGGTTTTCAGGATAACGACGGCCGTGGTTCCGTCCACGTCGTAGTCACCATAAATCAGAATTCCTTCTTTGTTTGCGATTGCCGCACTCAGTCGCTCCACGGCAGCCGTCATACCGCGCATGAGGTAGGGGGAATAAAGATGATCGAGTGAAGGCGAGAGAAAATTTGCCGCATTGGCGGTGGAAATACCACGAAGAGCTAACAGCCGTGCCACAATTGGGGAGACTTTGGCTTCAGCGCAGAGCGCTTCTACCTGGCCGGCATCGGGATTCGCAAATGACCACCGCACCGGCGCTTACTCGTCGTCCTGATCGGTATCATCAATCAGGATGCCGTCATAATCGTCGGCCGCGCTCTCCAGCCTCTGGTACGTGTCATACCATGGGGTGGAAATCTCGTATAAAAACATCACGCCCTGGCAGGGAAAGCCAAGCTGAACATAGCCCACTTTGCCTACAAAACTGCGCAGCCACCCGGCCTCTTCCAGCTCTTCCTCATTCATGTACTCAATTTCCTGGAGCCGGTTGACGAGCAGGTCCACATCTTCTTTGTCAAGGGAAACGTGGTTCATGGTGACAAAACTCACGTTCGATGCCTTGGCCAGTTCCACAAAATCTTTCCAGCCATCGGGGTGGTCCTCGTCCGTGGACCAGGGCACGTTGGCGACCTCGTCGCTCACATAAGCGCTGAAGCGGCGCAGCCCATGCCCCTCAATAAAGGCGACCATGTCATCTTTCAGAATTGTCAGATCTTGTTCCATGCAGGATAAGAGACATCATATCGTGTTCGTGGGGTAAAGACTAAGGCGGGAGATAGAGGGCGGTAGCGGAATACCGTCCAGCCCATCGGCAAATGCCAACGTCTTCCGTCCGAGTCCGTCTTATACAATGGCATGTTTTGGCTGAGGAGAGAATTTCTAATGCGCAAATACCTGTTTCGCGAGTCTGTCTTGTCCTTCGTTGGAATGCTATTGCTTACCGTCGGCGTGGCGCTGGCCCAATCGCCACAACCTACGCCGCAAAAGCCAGACTTAAAGTCCACAAAAAAGGCCGGCAACGCCAAAACGCTGAATTCCGGTCCTACGGCTCCAGCGGCCAATCCCGTTACGGCAAGCAGCAGCGCTGCGGCGGAGCATCCAGCGCCGAAATTCGATATTGCCAATATTGATAAGACGGTTGATCCCTGCGTGGATTTCTACCAGTATGCCTGTGGAAACTGGCTCAAAAATAATCCCATTCCCGGCGACCAGCCCATTTGGCTCAGCTTTGCCGAAGTATACGAACACAATCTGGTGGTCCTGCGCCAAATCCTGGAAACGGCAGCTCAAAACGATCCGGGACGCAATGCCGTAACGCAAAAAATCGGCGACTTCTACGCCTCGTGCATGGATGAAGCCGCCGCCAATAAAGCTGGCGCCACGCCGCTGAAGCCGGAACTGGATCGCATTGCAGCCATTAAAGACAAAACCCAGATGATTGAAGTGATGGCGCATGAGCAACTGATTGGTCCTAACCCGCTCATGGGTTTTGGCTCCACTCCTGACCTGCACAACGCTGACCAGACGATTGCCGCTATTGACCAGAGCGGCCTGTCACTGCCGGACCGCGATTATTACCTGAAAGATGATGCTCCAACTGTCGCCATCCGCAAGGCTTTTATCGATCACATGACGAAAGACTTCGCTTTGCTTGGGCAGCCACCTGCGCAAGCCGCCCAAAGCGCCGAAACCGTCCTGAAGATTGAAACTGATCTGGCCAAAGCCTTCATGGAGCGCACGCTGCGTCGCGACCCTAAAAATCGCGATCACAAAATGTCAGTCGCGCAGGCTGAATCCTTTGCCCCAAATTTCCACCTTGACCGTTATTTCGCAGCCAGTGGCGCGCCATCTTTTGCTGAATTGAATGTTGGCAATCCTGAATATTTTAAGGCCGTCAACCAGGTGATTGATTCCACTCCGCTGGACGCCTGGAAAACCTACATGACATGGCAGATGGTGAACCATGCCGCCGGCTGGCTTTCAGATGATTTTGTGCAGGAAGACTTTAAGTTCCAGCAGGCCATCACCGGACAAAAGGAATTGCCGGTGCGCTGGAAGCGCTGCATCAATGCCACGGACAACGCTTTGGGCGAAGCCCTGGGCCAGCCTTACGTAGATGCCACTTTTGGCGCGGAAGGAAAGGCGCGCATGCTTAAGATGGTGGACGCGCTGGAACACTCACTGAAGGGTGACATTACCACTCTGCCGTGGATGACAGAAACCACCAAGAAAGAAGCGCTGATCAAGCTGGCCGCCATCCGCAACAAGATTGGCTATCCCGACAAGTGGCGCGATTACAGCAAACTAAAGATCGTTCGCGGAGACATGATCGGCAATCTTTACCGCGCCAGCGAATTTGAGTCCAACCGGCAATTACAGAAGATCGGCAAGCCCGTGGATAAATTGGAATGGACCATGACTCCGCCCACAGTGAACGCCTACTACAGCGGAAGCCACAATGAAATTGTCTTTCCTGCCGGCATTCTCCAGCCGCCATTTTTTGATCGCACATTAGATGACGCGGTCAACATGGGCGGCATTGGACTGGTGATCGGACACGAACTCACTCACGGCTTTGACGACCAGGGCCGCAAGTTCGATCCTAAAGGCAATCTCCGCGATTGGTGGACCGCTGAAGACGGTAAGGAGTTTGAACAACGCGTAAGCTGCGTGGCCGATGAATACAGCTCCTTCACCGCTGTAGACGACCTCAAATTAAATGGCCGGCTGACCCTGGGTGAAAATACCGCGGACAATGGCGGCGCGCGCATCGCTCTGATGGCGCTGCATGACCTCATGACGCAAGCCAAAGAAGATCCTGACAAAAAGACTGACGGCTACACGCCCGATCAGCGCTTCTTTCTGAGCTTTGGCCGCGTCTGGTGCCAGAACACCACCCCGGAGCTAGCGCGAATGCTGGTCCGCGTGGATTCGCATTCGCCGGGCAAGTGGCGTGTGAACGGAGTACTGCGCAATATGCCGGAGTTTCAGAAAGCTTTCGGCTGCAAGCCCGGCCAGCCCATGGCTCCGGCAAACGCATGCAGGGTGTGGTAACGCTTGGGATTCCCCCAGCAAGCGCGACTCCTGCTGGGGGGAAAAGTGCTCAGGATAAATGACGGTTAACTCGCCTTCAGTTTTTTTCCAGGCGTTTTAACTTTGCGCTCGCCGACATCTTCACCTACGGGCGTCGAATCCTTTTTCGACGTTACCTCCGTTCCAGGTTGCGGATCATACGGAGTGATATCCAGCCCTTCACCGCCCTCGATCTCCGAATCCACCAGTTGCAGGCCGCTATTATGTGTCCAGGGCTCTCCGCCTAACGTTTCGTTCTTGCGATTCTCGCCCCCGCCGTTTTCCCTAGTATCGCTCTCGCCGGTTGACGCATTGAAATACTGGTCTACCAGGCCCGGCGTGGGCTTGATGATGCCGATCGAGAAACGAGGCTTCTCCATGCTTTCCAGTGCAGCAGTAAACGCGCGCATATGCGTGATCTCGCGCGTCATCAGGAATTGCAACGCCTGCTTGGAGCCTTTGTCGTCCGTGAAGGAGATCAGGCGTTCATAGACGATCTTGGCCCGCGCCTCAGCGGCAATGTTGCTACGGAGATCCACAGCCAGGTCGCCGGTAATTTTCAGATAATCCGCAGTCCAGGCATCGCCCACGGAATTGACCAGGCTTACGCCACCGCCGCCGGCAATTGCCACCAGAGGATCTGCCTCTGCAGCCGCCCGGTCGGTCTTCATCGGTTTCAGGTGCATGCGAATAAGGGCGCCCACCACTTCCAGGTGGCTGAGTTCCTCGGTTCCTATGTCCATGAGTAAATCTTTGCATCCGGGATCTTCGCAGTTAAAGCCTTGAATGGAATATTGCATGGCCGCAGCGAGTTCCCCGTTGGCCCCGCCAAATTGTTCCAGCAGCATGTTGCCGAATCGCGGGTCTGGCGTTCCGACCTGCACTGTGTACATCAATTTTTTTACGTGGTGGTACATAGAAGATGCGCCTCTTTTCCGGATGAATTTTTTGGCTTTCAACTCATGGGATGCATGAATCCAAAGCACCGCAACCAGCATGGAAATTTAGTTTGCTTTGCTCTCAGTTGCGGATTCGCTAGAGAGAGACTTCCTCGACTTTTAGCGGATTGCTGGGCCGCGACCCCATCGCTTTTTGCATTTGCCTCGCGCTCCAGCCAGAATGGTATGTGGTGAACCCGATCGCAATCGAAGTTACACATCCCGCTCGGAATGTATCTAATACCATTCCTCACCAGGAATATTCGCGTCGTCTCAAGGCCCGCGAATTACAGGCTGCCCATCTTCAACGCAAGCATCTTTGGCTCGGCAACGCGCGTATCGCTCTTTTTGTTGCGATATTGGTCCAGTGCTGGATCACCGGCAAAACTGGCTCTCCGTCTCTTTATTGGCTTCTAGTTCCCATCGCTCTATTCGTCGTCCTCGTCGTCGCACACCGCCGCGTAGTGGCTGCGCTCCATATGATGAAGCGAGCGGTTTCTGTTTATGGCCGCGGTCTTGCGCGGATGGAAGATCGCTGGGCCGGCAGCGGTGCAACAGGTGAAGAATTCAGAGATCCACTGCATCTTTACGCGGAAGACCTGGATATTCTTGGCGAAGGCAGCCTGTTTCAGTTGCTATCAACAGCACGCACCAACATGGGCAAACAGTGCCTGGCACGCTGGCTGCTGAATCATGCCGATGTTCAGGAAATCCAGGAGCGGCAAGCCGCGGTCGCCGAAGTGAAGTCACGGCTTGATTTTCGGGAAGACCTTGCGGTAAGCGGAGAAAGCGAGCGCATCGCAGCCAAGCCGGAAGCGCTGATCGCCTGGGCGCAGGAAGAAAGCGGCTTGAAGGATGGCCGCTGGTGGGCTGCGGGGCTGGCTATTCTCTGCATGGCTGCTCTGGTCTTCGGCTTCATGGTGATGTGGACGCCTTTTATTATTGTTCTGCTGATCAATGGCATCATTACCTCTCGCGCCCGCCATCGTCTGGAAAAAATCTTTGCCGGCGTGGGCGACACCCATAAGGATCTCGATTCGCTGGCATTGCTGCTGCGTCGTATCGAAACAGAAAAGTTTGATTCTCCCATGCTTCAGGAACTGCACGCTCACCTTCTTACCCATGGTTTGCCGCCATCGGGGTGTATCGCACGCCTTGACACTCTGGCTGATCTGGATGACTCGCGCCACAACTGGTTCGTGCGCATCTTTGATATCCCGCTGCTTTACTCGATGCAAATTGCTTTTGCGCTGGAGCGATGGCGTCGCACGTATGGGAGTGGCATAAAGGCATGGCTGGAGGTCGTGGGAGAAATCGAGACGCTTGTTTCAATTGCAGCTTACGCTTACGAGCATCCTGAAGACCAGTTTGCAGAATTCGCGCCGTCCGCGACTGCAATCTGCTTCCAGGGCGATTCTCTTGGCCATCCTCTGTTGCCCGATGACAACTGCGTGCGCAATGACGTCCGGCTGGGAGGAAACAGCCAGGTGCTTTTGGTCAGCGGATCCAATATGTCCGGCAAGAGCACATACCTGCGCGTGGTCGGCATCAATGCGGTCCTGGCAATGATGGGTGCGCCTGTGCGAGCGACCCGCTTGCGGCTTTCGCGCGTGGCGGTTGGCGCTTCCATGCGTGTCTCTGACTCGCTGCAGAAAGGCATCTCTCATTTCTATGCGGAAATCAAAAGGCTCCGCCAGGTAGTGGACCTTTCATCCACGCAGCCTGCATTGTTTTTACTCGATGAAGTCTTGCAGGGCACCAACTCGCATGATCGGCGGGTAGGCACGGAGGGTGTGCTGCGCACGCTGGTTCGCAACGGCGCTATCGGTCTTATCACGACCCACGACCTGGCCCTCACTTCTCTGGAGCTAGTTTTTCCTGAGCATGTACGCAATGCCCATTTCCAGGAACGCTTTGAAGATGAAAGGCTTTCTTTTGATTATTGCCTCCGCCCTGGCGTGGTCACCACCAGCAATGGAATAGAACTGATGAAATCCATTGGACTTGATGTTTCTTAGGTTCCGATCCGTCTCGCGTTAATCGTTATTCGCATTCCACTGCCTGGAATCACGATGCCTATATTCTGCAAAAGCCCGATGAGAAATTTTAATCAAACACTAATCCACCCTTAAATCGCTGCTGTTGAAATGAAAAGCCATTATCAGCAAGTTGCCATTTGAAATTCCGGTAATGAAGTGAAAGCCCGTGCTGTGACAAGGATGAAGGCTTAGCGCACGGAGTGGTGTGGTGGTTGGAGTGTGCCCAGGGGACGGGGCGGCGTTCTAGTTCGACATCACGATCCCGCTAATCGGGTGTGGAAATAGTTCGCTGCTCAGCATTGCATGCGCTGGCCCGCTCGACCGGCGCAGCAATCAACCAGGGACAGGAAACGGCAACACAACACGACTGCGGCGCATTTGGCAAGGACAGCTTTTTCCTCCCCCAGAAGCGTCGGCGTAGCGAAGATTAAGGGTTGTCGCGCTCGGGAGTGATCCCGCGTTGCGAGACCACTTGATCTCGGGTGCGCGTTGCTGTTTTCAGCTTGAACTGCGTTTGACGCAGTTAATCCACCACCGGGGAGGCTGGTGTCTTTCTCCAACCGGCCTCCCTATAGTTTTCTCAGCTACGCCCATCAAGCCAGCGAACTAAAGCGTCACGGCTGGCTTACCTTGCAGCCGGCTCGGCGTTCCGCAGATACGCGTCTGACTTGTTCAACCAGTCCTGGCGCGGCGGATAGAACACGTCCAGATCGACCGTGTCTTCTATCGCTTCAGCTTTGTGCGGCATGTGCGGAGGAATGCAGAGCACTTCGCCTGTCCTGACAATAATTTCCTTGCCGTCAATCCAGAACTTCAGCGCGCCTTCCACAATATAAGTGAGCTGTTCATTTAAATGGCTATGCTCCGGCACCACGCAGCCTTTCTTTAACAGGACCCGGGCCAGCATCAGGTTTTCGCCCGTGATCATCTGGCGGTCCAGCAGAGGATTCAATTGTTCCAGTTCGACATCATTCCAACGGATGTGTTTAAGCATGGTGGTTATTCTAGAATAGCCTGCGCCAAAAACGCACGTCGTCACTTGCACATCGCAGAAGGGGTTCGATTTTTGCTCCGGCTAAATCGTTCACAATTGACGTGTGGAGTGAGCTTATTTCTGTGTGAGCGTGACCTTGTGGTAGCCGACGGTCGCCATGTCAATCTTGTTCGGCAATTGGAACTGGGAATCAATGCCCACATTGGGATATTTGGGCGTGATGTATTTACTGACAAAATATTCCAGCGCCATCTGCGGCACGCTGAATCCATCAATATCCACTTCCCGTACATGCACGCGCCCTTCGCGTCCGCTGCCGGATGCGTCAGCCTCAACTCGAACGTCATGCTGACCGCTGAACAGTGAGAGCATGGGATTGGACGAATTTTGTCCTGCCCGGATTTCATCGAAGTCAACATTCAGAAATGCCGTCACAACTCCGCTGCGACCTTCCATCTTCAGCTTCTTCACGCCCTGTGGAAGCACAATCCGTCCCGCGGCAATGTAATCATTGACCTCGTCTTCGGTCATCACGGTAGGCGCTTGATCCGGGTGCTCTTGCTCACCATTCTGCTGGATATGATCCAGCTTCGTTTGCAGGCTGTCGGCCAGCCGGTGCCCAGCAGTATGTTGTGAACCGGGCGAATGCGTAGAAGGTTGCTGGGAAGTAGCCGGCTTAGACCCAGAAGATGCCTGCTGCACCGAGGCAGGCCCTTCCTGGACGATAAAAATTACGCTCGCCACCAGCAATATTGTTAGAACAATTCTAGAGATCATTTAGCGTGCGCGGGAGCCGCCTGCGCGGTCAACGGTTGAGGCGTAATTTCAGGCTTTTCCAGAGTCCCAGTGATTTCCCACTGAGTACCGGTGGTGTTCACCTTCAGCTTTGCCTGCTTGTTGGCCAGAGACATAGTCCCACTCAATTGATAGATGCGGTTCTCTGCCCTAAATTTGCTTGGCAGGATTTTTATGGCTTGCTTATCGATTTCCAGCGCGCCCTGGGCGCCGTTGAACCTGAGGGGTCTGCCCGCATCAAGCGCCAAGGCTTTCGATGTTCCATTACTCACTTGAAATTCCACCCGGCCGCCCGCACTCGTTGCCATTTCCTGAGGCGTCTTGCCTTCAAAGTGGGCTGAATAACTTACCTGGGCCCTGCCTGCGATCCACTGCGCTACCTGACCAGCCACAGTATTCTGCGGGCTCACCCGCTCCAGCGTAACGCCGTCCAGGGAACCACTACCGCTATAGCGCGGCTGGCTGCCACTCCAGTCAATCTTCCATTCACCTTGGGTGGTCCCGCCGCCCACCGTGGCAGCCATGTGATTCACTGTAAGTGCGTGATCGCCTAGTTCAAGATGCACGGCAAACTTTTCCAAGGGCATATTGGCAATATTCAGTTCGTCTACCGCGAGACTGCCTTCGGCCCGAAAATCCGGCAGCTTATTTTCCGATCCAGAAAGAAAGGGCAAACTCCATCCTTTATCGGTAAATCCCATCAGGTCGGCAACATCGGGTATAGCCAGCGAATCCAGATGCAGATCAAACTGGAGCGGACAAGGAGCATTGCCGGTACAGTTTAGCGGGCTGCTCACCAAGCCGGTGAATGCAATTGGACTATGCTCGAACTGGCCATTGATTTTGCTGAGCACCAACGCCGTATCGGTAATTTGCACGTCGGCCTCCGACATCACGACCCGGTCTTTCACGCCGGGAATCCATGCCGCCAGATTTTGCAGATGAGCCGTGCCATGAAGTTTGGGCGCGGCGAAGTTTGCCCAGGGACCACTTACGTTTAAATTCACCAACGCCGAAGCGGTTGTATTTGAAATTTGTGAATGGAATCCAGTGGTATGGCCGAACGCCAAAAGTCTTTCCATTGGCACCATACCCTTGGCACTCACAAAATAGCCCTTGCTATCCAGGCTTCCTTGCACTTCCAGCGTGGTGGATGGGCCCATTTGTACTGAGAATGCATCAACGGTGAGCGAGTCCGAATCATAAGCTGCGCTGGGAGCAACCGCCGGTACCGGTTGCGCCGGGGCGCTCGTTTTTTTCTTTTTAACTACCAGTGCGGCTGGCGTATCGCCCGCTCCAATGTGGAACCTGACGGCGCTGACCGGAAATGGTTTGTCGCCAGCCGCGGACTGTAGCAGGAACGGCGTGCTCATGCCCGTTCCATGAAAATCGCGAACACCCGCGTGCCAATGGAAACCAAACGCGGCATTTAGATCGCCGCTGGCGGTGAAGTCATCGGGCAGGGATCGGCGCGCCTGGCGCGCGACCGCCGCCAGCAGCGAAAGAGGCACACGGTTCGCCACCAACGATAGATCGTAGTTCTGCGCGCTGGGCGTAAAATGGGCCGTTATCAAAAGTCCGCCGATGCCCAGAGGCGTGTCGCATTTAAGCCCAAGACTTCCTTTGGTGTAGTCGCCCAGGCAGCGGGTGCGTACGCGCGGCATGGCATTGCGATTGATATCAAAACGGCGGAAGCTATCCAAGTCAGCGGTAGCGCTAATGTGCAATTCCGCAAGCGTACCGGCAACTTCGGCGGTTGCATCCAATGCACCGCGCCATCCTTTGTCCTGCCCCATGACCAGACTGGAAAATTGCCCCAGTTGCGATTTTTCCCATGAAACCTGCAGCTTTACCGGCATGTCACGAAGGTTGGCGGAGCGTTTTACATCGCCGTCCACGCGGACCGTGCCCGTATCGTTCAGGTTCATATCAGTACGGACAGGATGACCTTCCAGTCGTATGTGCCACGTATCTTCGGAGGCTAGCCAGAAGGCAAAGTCGGTATTGGTCAGCGCGTAAGGCTTTTTCTCCTGGCCAAGTTTCAGGTTGATCCGGCCACCGCTGGCTTCAATATATGGAAAGCGTGAGCGCTGCTCCGCCCTGCGCTTCGCAGTGGGAGCAGTTGGCACCTGTTCTACGCGCAACAGCAACGATTCCAAATTCCAATGGTCGCGCGCGTAAACAAGGTTCAAGCTGGGCGGAGCAACGTCATCGGTCAGCTTAAGATTCGCGATTTCCAGCCGGCCCTGCCACAAAGATGTCAGCCGCAAGTCAGCCGTAACTTTGCCGCAAAAAAGCAGCGGTTCCGCGCCGAAAGCAGGATCGTCCATCACCTTAAAGTCATAGAGATCAAATCCGGGACGCGGAAACAGACGGTATTTAACTGAGCCAATCTTCACTTCCCTTCCCAACGCAGCGCTCAAAGTTGAGGCCAGCCTGTTGCTGAAACGTGCTCCATTAATGTTGGGAGGCAGAAAGATGCAGAGCGCCAGGGCTACCAGCACAACAGCAACGATTTTTTTTCTGGTAGACGTCATGATCAGCGCACAAGGTGGAAGAGACGATTCCATCGGGTGAGACTAAAAAAATGCACCGTGACATTTACAAACGCAGCCACGCGATCGCCAATCGGTTTCGGCTCGCCGTTTTCTTCAGGCACATTGAATGACCAGAACACAACCAGCGGACGCCCAATAATATTTTCTTTGGGCACAAAGCCCCAATAGCGGCTGTCCAGGCTGTTATCGCGATTGTCACCCATGGCAAAGTAGTGGTCCGGCGGAATCACCACTTCTTCACCTCGAATACTGGCCTGCAAAGTTGCGGCCCATTCCGGCGAAATCTGGCCAATGCCATAGCTGAGGGCAGTGGGAAATTCATCACGATAGGTATCGTAAGTTCCGTTGCGAATCACGTAAGGCTCGGCTTGCCTCACGCCGTTCAGATAGACCACACCATCATGTAGCCGAATCCGATCGCCCGGGACACCAATAATGCGCTTCACCAGATACATGCCTTGTTCGGCGGGATTGGGAGTGAGGAACACTGCCGTGTCTCCGCGATGAATCCCACGGTATGGCAACAGCCAGCCCATTTTCCCCCGGCTCAGCGGCGTGAGGCGATCGACAAATACATGGTCCCCCACCAACAAAGTCCGTTCCATGGAACGTGACGGAATCTCAAAATGCTGAACCACAAATGTAAGAATAAAGAGTCCCACAACCAACACGGACGCGATTCCAGCTATCGACTCCGGCAATGTCTCTTTTGGACGCTCGGCCTTTTCCTGCTTCCTTTTATCTGTTCTAAATAACGGCAAGATATATTCCTGACTGAATTGGGATCAGTGCACCAGATGGAACATGCGATTCCAACGGGTTTCACCAAAAAAATGAGTAACTACATGAACCAGGAAACCAATACGGTCTGCCATGGCTGTGCGCTCGTATTGGTCTTTGGGTGTATCAAATGACCAGTAAATAAACAGGGGCCGCCCTATCACGTTTTCTCTGGGAATAAACCCCCAGAACCGGCTGTCCAGGCTAACGTCGCGATTATCGCCCATGCCAAAAAAACTGTCCGGTGGGACTACCAAGTCGCCGTCTTTCAAATGTTGCCGCATCACAATGGGCCATTCCGGATTCACATTTGAATCTCCGTCCGGGGGAACCGCGGGAAATTGGTCGCGATATGGTGAAAAGCTTGGTCCTGAATGGATCACATACGGCTCATTCAGGGCTTCGCCATTTCGGTAAACCTTGCCGTCACGCAAGTGAATGCGATCGCCCGGGATTCCAATAATCCGCTTCACTACATACATGCCAGGTTCCTTCGGGTGAAGAAAAACAATAATATCGCCATGCTTGATCTCGCGGTATGGAAGCAACGGCCCCACATATGCGGCTTTCGACGTGGGCGAAAGGCGATCGACAAAAACATGGTCGCCCACCAGAAGCGTTTTGACCATGGACTCCGACGGGATCTCAAAGGCCTGCACCATGAACGTAATGATGAACAGTCCTGAAACCAGCACTGAAGCAATCCCTGAGATTGATTCAGGCAGGCTTTCCTTTTTCTTGTCCGGTTTTTTCTCTTTGCTCTTGTCGAACAAACGCGGTTCCCTGCTCAGACTATGGATTGATCAGCGAATCAGACGAAACATGCGGTCCCAGCGCGCCATGTCCAGCAAGTGGGCCAGTGTCTGTCCTGAATGAATGAGTTTATCACTGGAGCGTCCGGGTTCGGAGTCTCTAACCGAGAGATAGATCACCAAGGGCCTGCCCACGATGTTGGCCCGAGGTACAAATCCCCAATAGCGGCTATCCAGGCTGTTATCGCGATTGTCGCCCATCACAAAATAATGGTCCGCAGGCACCACCAACTCGCCGCCGTTCACGTAATTCGACAATTCATAGCGCCAATGGCGATCAATGTCCCGCGAATAGCCGCGCTGGTTGGGAAAGTTGTCGCGATATCCATCAGGCATCCATTGCTTGTGCACCGCGTAATTTTCCTGGAGCGGGCTGCCATTCACATAGACAGTTTTATCCTGAAGGCGGATATGGTCCCCGGGCATTCCAATCACGCGTTTCACCAGAAATTGCGATGGATCGACGGGAAAATAAAAAACTACGATGTCGCCTCGTTCGATTTTTCCATAGGGCAGCAGGTGCGCCGATCCCGGCAAGCCCGCATAATGCAGCTTGTCCACCAGCAGGAAGTCACCAACAAGCAGCGTATTCTCCATTGAGCCGGAAGGGATCTGAAATGCCTGAACGATAAACGTAATCACAAAGATGCTGAAGATCACAACAGTAAAGAAGGCCTGTATCCCGAAAAGATCTTTCGGCTCTCGATGGCCCTTGTGCTCTGGATCGGCTGGAGGTGCGCTTTCTGGCGCAAGGGCATCCGACTCAAGGATTTGAGGCTCGGCCTTCTCCGGCGCAGATACACCGTCAGCCGGTGACGGCACCGCTGCCAAAGTTTCTTCCGTCCGGGTTTGATCCTGATCGCTCATTCGTTCTCAGTCTGGCCGCGCAAATGCTCCAGCGCTTGCTTGGCGGCAAGTTGTTCCGCTTTCTTTTTCGTTCCGCCTTCGGCGCGGGCCACATATTCCATCTTGCTTTGTCCCTGGAGATAAATCCGCGCTTCCACCGTGAAAGTCTTGCGATGGTCTGGGCCTTCCTCCTTCACTGTGACATAAACAGGCTGTTGCCTGCCACTCGATTGCAACAATTCCTGCAACGCGGACTTATGGTCGGTGAGGCTGAATTCGTTTTCTCCGTCGGCAGTAATCGTCTCCAGTTCGGATTCCAGCACCTGCCGGATGATGAATTCCCGCGTCTTTTCCAACCCTGCATCCAAGTACATGGCGGCGATCACGGCTTCTATGGCGTCTGAAAGCAGCGTTCCTTTTGATCGTCCGCCGCTACGCTCTTCGCCGCGTCCCAGCCGCAGATATTTTCCCAGCCCAATCCTGGTCGCCACGCCTACCAGGTGCTCCGCGCTCACCAAGTGCGCTTTGAGCTTTGATAACTGGCCTTCATGAAAGGTCGGAAATTTTTCAAACAAGAGCTGGCTCGTCACCAGACCGAGGACGGCGTCACCCAGGAACTCAAACTGTTCATTGTCGAGCTTCTCCGCTGAAGCGTCCGGTCCGCCGGCTTTTGACTCTTCATGCGCGTGCGAACTATGCGTCAGCGCTCGTTCCAGCATCTCCGGACGCTTGAAAGTGTGTCCCAGCGCGGATTGTAATGCGGCAAGATCAGAATGCATGGTTAGGGAGCTCATTGTGGCTCCGTTGACGAGGCATTGCGCGGACCTCTGGCCAGCCCAGCCAGCCGCTCATGTTCAATTTCCGCCAGTTTCTGTAATTCAGGATCTGAACTGGCAAGTTGCAATGCCTGCTCAACCGAGCCCAGCGCGGCAGCATATTTCTTTCGATGGTCTTGTGCCAGCGCCAAGTGGTACCAAGTATGGCCATCAGGTCGGAATTTGGCCAGCTCTGTGGCTGTCTTCAGGTCTTTTTCCGCTCCCGCATCGTCTCCAGTCTTCAACTTCGTTATTCCCAACGCTGAGTAAGCCATGGATTGCAGTGTTGTCTTGTAAACAGTTCCACCGGAGTAACCCGCTTCAGCGGACTGGATGGCCCGCGTGGCGTTGTGCTTGATGGTGCTTACTTTCTTGTCCCGGTCCCGATCGCGATCACCCAGGGAATCCGCGAGTACCGTGGCCGTAAGCACCAGAGCCAGGGGATTATCTGGATCAAGCGCCAGCACTCGTTCGCCCATGGCCAGCATTTTTAGCGGATTGTTCTCTCGCTGATATTGGAGCATCGCGCTCGAATAAAGATAGCGGCGCAATGCGCTCGCGGGATATCGGTTGGAGAAATCAATTGCCGCGGCCTCTTGAGCGGCAGCGCCCTGCAATGCATAAGCTGTATTGAAATCGGTGCGCTCCTGCTCGCTTCCCGCCTGGGGACGTGCCGGTGATGGGGCTTCCTGCGGACCACTCTGAGGGATCGCAGATTCTAGTCCGTTAATCGGAATGGAGAAAAAAAATAAAGTAGCCAGACACAACGTGATGCTCTCAACCACGACCAGCTTCCAGCCCGGAAACCGTGCCGTCCGTCGAGCGGCCGCAACTTCTATTTGCCCTGAACTCATAAATACTACCGCATTCTACTTTGAAGCCCCGCCAGTCAGGGTGAGCAACCGGCTTTGCTCGCCTCTGGCAAGGTTTCCCAGGTCCGCATTCGCGCCCATGACTTGCAGGGCCCGGTTAATGGAGGCCAGAGCCTCTGAATATTTTTTCTGGTGGTCCTGCGCCAGCGCAAGATGGTACCAGATATAAGGGTCGGGCTGGCTTTGGTTCAAATCAGCCGAGAGCTTTAATTCCTTCTCCGCTGCCGCATCGTCCGCAGTCTTCAGCGCAACGATTCCGAGCGCCGAGTGCGCCATGGACTGCAACGTGCTTTTGTATGCCGTCACCTGCTCCGGTGTGGCATTGGCCGGAGCCACAAAACTTGAATCTACGGTGTCCAGCGCATGTGAAGCATTTTTCCTGACTCTCGCGATTTTCGCCTGCCTGTCTGTATCAGCATCGCTTAGGCTGTCGGCAAGAACTGTCGCCGTAAGTACCAATGCGATGGAATTGTCAGGATCAAGCTGCAACACCTTTTCTCCCACGCTCAACATCTTTGCCGGATTGTTTTCGTTTTGGTACTCATGCATGGCCTTCGAATAAAGAAAAGATTTCAATTCGCTGTCGGGATATTTCGCCGCGAAGTCATCAGCCGCCTTCTCTGAAGCTGTGCCGCCAGAGATAGCATACGCAGTGTTGTAATCATTGAATTCAGGATGCGTCTTGGCTTGGGGCACGCGCTTACCTGCGGACTGCGCTGGTTTACTACCGCCTCCAGCAGGCTGCTGCGAGATCAGAGTTGCATTAATCGAGCAAAACATCAGAAGGAGCACAGTATTCCGCGAAAGCTTTTTCATGGTTTGGCCGTCTTCCGAGCCTGGTAGGGCTCCATCAGACCTCGCTCCGCAGCCGCTTTCGTGTCTGCCGAGGGATCGCCGGCCGCCAGCGCCGCCCGGTAGTGATCCACAGCAACATCGCGCTTTTCCTGAATATCAAAGATTCTCCCCAGATAGATGTGGCTCCAGGCCAGCATACGGGGATCATGCACAGATTGAACTGCCTGCTCAAAGCTGACGCGTGCCTCTTCCATTTTTCCAGTTAAAGTTGCGATTCTGGCGACGATAAAAACCGCGTGTCCCGGCGCTTCACCGCCGTGATTATGCTGGAGCACCTCGTTCGCCAGCTTCTCCGCGCCTTCCCGATCACCGGCCGCGAGCTTCTGCTCCGCGATATTCAGCAAACGGTCTTCATTAGGCGCTGGCTGTACCGCGCTCACAATCTCCGGCGTGGCTTGGTCGCGGAAAACAACCCCGCGCGCTCTTTTGCGTTCCCGCTCCAGACCAATGGCGTGCAGCAGGTTGCCGTAGGCATTCTTCAATCCGGTTGAGTCTTTTTCAAAATCACCCAGCTGATCGAAAAAGGCCCGGGTCAGCACGAACCCTTCTTCTACCGATCGCTGCACGTAGGCATTTCTTGCGGATTCATTCGATTTAGGAATCGTGGTACGCGCTTCAATCGCGCGGATCAGGCACTCATTGACCATCAGCGAGATATCGTTCTTGAATGCCGTCGCCATCGGCGCAGTTTTCACGTCTTCCAATATCGGTTCCAGCTGTTTCAGCGTGTTTCCATGAGAAAGCGCCATGGGGTCGAGCACAAAATGTAAATACGTATGGCGGATCTCTGGAAAACGCACGTGCTTTTCCTGGTCGGGCGAGATAACCAAGTAATAATTGCTGCCAAAGTTTCTTGAGTCCACCTGCGCCGGGGAAAGCAGCGGCTCCATGTAAATTACAAATCTCTGGCCGGGATAATTGCTGAACGGGACCTTTAAATACAGATCTGTCTGCGTAAGCAGCTGAGAGACCGGATCATGAAGTTCATTAACCAGCGCTTGATATTCGGGTTGATGCTTCCGCCAGAGGCTTTGAATATTTGCCGCCTGATAAAACTTCTTCAGGGGAGAGACCACGCCCAGCACACGTCCGGCATCGGGCGCCAGATCAGCTTCAGAAATAGAGGGAGCAAAGTCAGGCGGTGGTCCCAAATCCAATGCGAGCGAGAGATAAGGCGTTACATCATTATCTTTGCCGGGAAGCTGGTGATCGATCCAAAATTGGCAGATGGCATTTTCGGCCTGCTTTGCTTCCGGGGATTGCAATGCATTCCGCACTTCCGTTCGCACCGTCTGGCGAAGCGGCATGGAAACTTCCAGGCCAGCATCATAACCGCAGCCGTTTAAGGCGGCGGCCAGGGTAAAAAACGTCTCGCTGACTTCCAGTTGCGCTTTGGTGGCCTGAGCCAGAGACGCGCCGGACGCCGCCATGAGCAGCAGCACAGACCAGAAAAATGGTTGAAGTTTCCGCTTCAGGGTCCCCTCCAAATGTTTTGGGAAACTTAAGTTTAGGCCAGAAAAATAGAAAGGGTCAAACCCTGAGGGCTGACCCTTCTGAATAAGCGGAACGCCTATCCCTTCACGTTTATATGGGAAAAAGACATAATCGCTTTTCCCGGGACTGGCCGGCCAAAGGACTGCGCCGGAACGAAAATTGTAAAAAGCAGGGCGCGGTTCAACTGCGCTTTCACGTCCTCATCGTCGCGCCCGGAAATGATGCGGAAATTTTCCACGCGGCCGCTGGTATCCACGTACGTTTCAATGATGACCGGAGAATCCAGATTTAACTGGCTCTCAGGATATTCAGAGACCTGAAGCCGCGGCGGCGTGTAAAAGGTTGACGGAACATCGTCATT
Organism: Candidatus Angelobacter sp.; assembly: GCA_049697035.1. GTDB lineage: Bacteria > Acidobacteriota > Terriglobia > Terriglobales > Acidobacteriaceae > Angelobacter. The sequence continues at coordinate 21,241 of JBAVUZ010000949.1, forward strand.
GGCGCTGACCTGTGCCGGCATGAGCAAAACGATCAAGACGCCAAAGAAGATGACTGCGGACAGCACGCCTGCTGTAGCCGGCACCATGAAGCCCTGAAACGTATTTTCCACTCGCAGAACAAAGCGCTGAAAAAAGCCGAGCGAGTTGCGAGAGCGCGTGCTGGAAATGGCAACGCGGATCTTCAACGCCAGATCAGAGGGGGGCTGACGGCGTCCGAGCGATGAAACCAGCGAGCGTGTATTTTCCAAAAGCGCGTATTCTTTCGTGCATTCCGCGCATTGCTCCAGATGGGCGAAGATCTCGTGCATCTGCGTCCCACTGACGGCGCGGTCCAGATACGATGAGAACAGGGGCCGGGCCTCTGTACATCTCATGACTGTGCCTCCACTTCTGATTGGGCCGGCTTACGGTTATTCGCTTCCGGCTTGTTTCCCCCCACCTCAGCACCCATTTCGTTGACGAAAGTCTCCAGTCGTTTCTTAAGCGCATCGCGGCCGCGGATCAGGCGGGACTTTACCGTTCCCAACGAAATCTGCAGCACCTCTGCGATCTCTTCATACGCAAGCCCCTCAATATCGCGCAGCACCACGGTTGTACGATAAGGCTCGGGAATTTGTTTCAATTCCATTTCCACCCGCGCGCGCACCTCCTCGTGGGCAAGAATCTCCATGGGCGATTCGCGCTTATCTGCCAGCATGTCACACAGGCCATAGGAGTTTCCATCCTGGTCCACGTGGGCTTCCATGGAAGTCTCTTTGCTCTTGTGCCGGAACCACCAACGCCGCTGGTTGGAAGCCTCATGGATGGCGATGCGGTAAAGCCACGTCTTAAGGCTGCATTCGCCATTAAAACGATTCATGCCGCGAAAAACTTTAAGGAATACTTCCTGTGTGGTGTCCGCAGCGTCGGCAGGATCGGTCAGAATGCGGTACACAAGGCTGTAAATCGGCTGGTGATAGTGGGTCACAAGCCAGTTGTAAGCCTCTTCAGAGCCGGCCTTCAGCTCGGCGACAATAGAAGCTTCCTCGGCTCTTACGCCGATTGCGCTGGCGATGTTTCCCAATGCTGTTACTCCCGCCACTCTTCTCATGGCGTCACCCCAATTTTCTCAAGATATGGGCGCCGCTACAACTAATTAAGCGGTAACGGCAGTAACCTACCCACGGGATACAGCAAATCCTTCACGTAGATAGACCCCGCCCGGGGGGCACAAGTTCCAGAATCTTTGGAAATTTAGTGAGGAGAAGAGGAAGCCTGTGCGGGAGTCGGCGTGGCCTGGGCTGGTGGAGTTGAAGTCTTTTTCTTTGTAGATTTTGGGCGCTTGCGGGGAGAAGTAGCATTTTCATCGATGACAACCACTTTTCGCCCCGGAACAACGGTACCTGGGGTCTGCCTGGCCTGAACAGCATTGGCTGCAGCCTGGTTGGCGGCTTCCATTTTGCCGGCCGCCTGTTCTATGTACATTGATAAATTTTGCCGGACGGTATCCAAGGCGGTGGCGTCGCTTTCCAGGGGTTGGTACTCCTCTTTCTTGCCATAAGCGCCTGCGGCCTCGGCCATGGAGCTGAGAAACTCATAAACCACGTTCAAGTTGTGGTACAGCTTGAAAGTCGCCAGCACGCCACCGCGGCTGGTCTGGACATCGCTAACCAGGCCGGGAACGGCGTTTGCGATGTTCTTTTGCAATGAATCCGCCACTTGCTGCATCTGTTGTTTTTGCTGGGAATCAGTCTTCCATTTTTCAATGCGCAGCTTTCCCAGGTTGATGTTGGCTGAACTGGTGGCCTTTTGGACTTGCAGGAGAATGGTGTTGAGGTCAGTTTGCGGCGTGTCTTGCATCTGCTGTGGCGCGGGCGCTTGCTGCCCAACGGCACCCAACCCGAGACAAAACATCAGGATAACGATTACCGCTCTGGCAGATTTCATGGGGGAACACTCCTGCAAATACTCAGATGTGAATCGTCGACTGCGAGGTTACTCCCCGCTACCCGCCTTTTAGCTGTGATTGCAGCCGCGGTCGGGGCCAACGCAACTTATAGGATACACAAAAGCCGTCTCATTGTTGGCCGATGTCACCATCCACAGCGGCACTTGTCATTTCTTCTCACGCCCGGGGTGCCAGAGGACAAAGGTTAAGAATTGTTACCCTGTGAAATGGCGGAATCCGGCGTCTTTTTCTATCATCTAATTAATTAACTAAACAGTTAATACTGTAAGGAAAGATTGAGATTAGGAGGAGGCCCATGAAAAAAGGTCTAAACACATTTTTATCTGCGGTCCTGGCTTTGGGAACTACCGGATTGGCGTTCGCCGCTTCCGTTGACCAGCCGTCCCAGCAGATCACAAACAACGCCAACACCCGGCTTGAACAGCGGCTTTCCGGCGAAGTCCGCCATGAACTCAATATGATTCCGCAGTTTACGGTTTTCGATAACCTCGCTTACCGTGTAGATGGTGGAACCGTTACTTTGTTCGGGCAGGTACGTGACGCAATCGTAAAAGATTCAGCCGAAGCCCGAGTGAAGCACCTGGAAGGCGTGGAGCGGGTGGATAACCAGATTGAGATACTTCCGGCTTCATTCAACGATGACCGCATTCGCCGTCAGGTGGCCGTGGCAGTATTTAACGATTCCCGCCTGTTCAATTATGGGATCCAGCCCGTGCCGCCAATCCACATTATCGTTAAGAACCGCCATGTAAACCTGGTGGGAGTGGTAAGGACCCAGACAGACAAGGATAGTGCGTTCATACGCGCGAATGGCGTTTCCGGAGTGTTCTCCGTCGAGAACAATCTGCAAGTGGAGCAGCCCAAGAAAGGCTAAAAAATAAGCAATTCACCTGAAAGAGACGCAGCCTGCTGCGTCTCTTTTTTTGCGTGGCTAGACCCATAGAATTTCCTATCGCAGTTAAATCTTTCATACCTAAAAGCAATTAGCGGCGACAGGTTGAGGCTGAAAGGCTTTCTTGATTGCGCTAGTGGAAACCGGTCTGCTCAAAAATTAAAACTTACTTAGAATCACTTATTGACCGGCATTGTTGCTGGATTTACTATCCCACCAAGTTACGAAAACGACGAATGTAGACGAGAGGATTTGGACTAAGCAGTTTTGCAAGCGTGCCGAATTCTCATAACAAATGAATCAGAACAAGGCTGTTTCCGGCCATCCGCGCAGCGCAGAATCGCTCCGCACGATGGTGCCCGAGCTGACCTCGCCATAAACTTCCGGGCCCTTTAACCACGTACAACTTTTGTCTCCGCAGCCGTGACAGCGGAAAGAGCGCATACGTGTCCCCAAACGCCAACTCAAACTAAATCAGACGGAGCTTGTATGTATTTCAACGCGAATGGCGAGAAAGTCTCTCGCGCACGATGGAAAGAAATGTACAACGCCTTTAAGAACCGGCAGGAGTTGGTAAAAGCCGGGTTAACCAGTCGCCGTGATCTGATGAAAATGGGACTCCTGACAGGCGCAGGAATGTTGATTGCCAAGAAAGGCCTGAGCACGCGGGCATGGGCCGACAGTTGGGGCAGCGGCGGCAACTGCTATTCCGGAAGCAGCGGCTGCGGCAACTGCGCCAGCCCGACAACTCGTCCGTGGGTTATGAACATGCCCATCCCGCCGGTAAAACAGCCGATCGCGCTCTCCGCGCTCACCGGGCCGGCGCCAACCATTGCCCCGAATAATGCGACTAATCCCGCAACAGGCATTGCCTATGAAGGCCGCACGCGAGCGCACCAGTCACCCATCGGCAGCAACGGCAACCTTCCCTTCCCGGCCACCACGATCTACCAGGTCAACCAGCAGGTGGCGAATGTGAGCATGTCACCCGACCTGCCCATGCAGCGATTGTGGACGTTCGACGGCACGAGCCCTGGACCTACCTACGTAGGGC
>JBAVUZ010000950.1:0-17508 GCA_049697035.1 Candidatus Angelobacter sp.
CGTAATGGTCTTTGTCGTTGAATTCTTTGATCCCCTGTTTCTTGCTGACGCTGGCTACTCCCATGATTTGGCCACCGCCCACGGTCTGTCCATTTCCAATCCCCGAGGTGTTCAATGTACCTAGCTGTCCAGTGCCTCCAGTCTGATTTGGTTGGCCTGTTGGCGGATTTTGCGTCTGTGCCAGTCCTGTGGGCGCAGCGCCGGGAGTGGGATTTGCGCCCGGCCCGTTGTTGAACAAGCCGGGATTTGCGCTTCCTGCGCCGCCGGAAAGACCCGGATTAGGGGCGGGAATGTTGACCTGTGCCTCACCCACGTGCACCATTTTCCAGTCTGACTCGCCGGTCATGGGATCTACATATTTTTTGCGCAGGAAACGAATGTGGTTGGTGTTCTCCAGCTGTTCAATGGAAACGGGATATTGGCCGCCACTTTTGTGGACAAATCGCTTTACCGCTGTGGCGTAATCTTTGCCGCGATGGATCATCTCTTCTTCTTTATCGCGCTTGATCTGTTGCGCGATCCGGGGCGCTTCCACGGACAACGCGATCAACATCAACGTCATCGTGAGCATCACCGCCAGCAGCACGTAGCCGGACTCTGTTGAACTGGCCCGATTTAATTTCATGTAACTCATATCTGTTCTCGCAAGGCTATTTGGCAGTCACCTGGATTGTCTGGCGATTGCTGTTCAGCATGTCTTCAATGATCACGCTGGTGTTATTGATCTGAATGACCTTATATTTTCTCTCCACGATGTCACCCTGCCTGGCGACGAATACTTCACCTTCATCAGCAAGAAAAATCCTCTTCGGCTCGCTGCCCTTGCTGGCAAAGCCATAAAACTTAAGCGGGATCGGGGGCGGCGGAGGTGTTGGCGTCGGTGTGGGCGGCGGTTCAGGCCCATATGGCTGCCTGACAGTAGTGATTGGAGGTGTAATAGGCTTCAATTCTTCCATCCGGAAGATATTTCTACCGCCGGCTTCATACTTAATGCTCTGGCTAACGGTCAGCTCGTGCCAGTGGAACCTGGGATCAAGAGTGCTATCAGCCAGTTGTGTTGCGCTCGTGGACTTTCTGGTCGTCTGCGCTGCTGTTTGTGTGGAAGTTGCGGGTGCGGGAGCAGGCGCGGGAGAGTTGGCGGAACTTGTGCCGAAGTCGACAAAGTTGTAGATGCCCACCAGCAGCAGGATCGCCAGCAGTGCGATCATCCAACGCACCTGCTTTTTATTTTCCGCACCTATCTTCACGTAGAGTCCTTCTCCTCTGGCTATGAGCGTTTGCGGCCCGTCGCCGCTATTAGCTTTCTTTCAGGAACGTCTCAAACTTCACCTGCAGTGATACCACTCCGCCTTCCTGGCTGTTGAGCGATATTTGATCAATAATAAACACGAACTTGTCTTGCTCCATGGCATTGATAAACTTCGCAACTTTTGAGTACTCGCCGGTGACAGTTGTATCAATGTTGACGCGCTGCACGTCAGGCAGTTCATTCTTTTCTGTACTTGTGTTCTTGTCCTGGCCGTAACGGATTCCAGCTGTGGTCACGCCGGCATCCTTCATCAGCTTTTCCAGGTGCTGTGATATCTGGGAAAACTGGCCAGGCACTTTCTCTGCATAGAACTTCTTAACGTCCACCCGGGTCTGCGCCAATTTCTTGTCGATTCCAATCAGCGGAGTCACTTCGCCGGTCAGCGCCTGCTTCTGCTCCCGCAAACTAGCTTCCTGCGTCGCGCGCGCAGAAGGACTGGATCCGGGCAGCAACAGGTAAATGATGAGAACCAAATTCACCACGCCAAGGACGGCGACTATTGTCGTAAATTGCTTCCGCGTCTTTTCCAGATGTTTCATTTACAAGCCCTCCCTGTTGCTGGTTCGCGCCGGGGAAGTCGCCGCGGGAGAGTAATAGGTCACAATGTCGAACTTGTAAAGCTGCGCTTCAGTCTTCGGCTGCTTTTGTATGGCTTCGCTGGTAATTTGCGGACTGCGAAAGCGCTCAGATTTTTCCATCTTCTTCTGGAGCTCTAGCCCGTTCTCGTGAGTGTCGCCCATCACAACCAGTGTCAGCTTAAGGCGGTTGTCCGGGGTCACTTCTGGATGGACAGAACTCAGGAAGGCGCGGGCCGGCATGATTCTCTGGAGATCATTGAACAGCTGCGTCCAGGAAAGCTGGCGACGGTTGATCTGGCGGTTCCAATAATTTTTCTGCTCGGTAACATCGTGATTTTCCGGCAGATTGGAGATTGCCTCCGCGGCAGCACGCTGTTTTTGCAGATCGGCAATCTCAGCCTGTAATTGCCTGATTCGCTGGCCGGACTGGGACGAGTTATGGAAATTTCTCCATGCAAATCCGATGAGTATGAGCATGAGCACGGCTGATACTCCGATGGCCACGCTCCAGCGCACATAAAACTGCCGTACATCTTCGTACTTCTGCGTTGCGAGATTGATATTGAGGCGCATTATCCGAGCAAAGCCCCCACAATTCCCGCCATTGTCGTAGGCGAAACATGCTCACCGCTCAGGTTCTGCTCAACGGCGAGTTCCGGGGCCAATTCCTGGACCTGCGCTCCCGTCTGTTGATGCAGCAACGGGCCAAGTTCGTCTAGCGGGGCCGGCCCGCCCACATAGATCTTTTCAATATGCGCTGCAAACGTATCCTCAAAAAAGACGATTGAGGGCAACACAGCTTCTGACAGCTCTGTCGCGGAAAAAATGCCGTTATGTGGATTGTCCAGCGTACGCACCAGCCGCAGTTCCTGCCGCTCAACCGCCGTGATGGTAATGTTCATCGGGTCAACTTTCAGCACCAGCGTGGGACGCTCGCCCTCCACCAGCCCAAGCGCCGCAAGGGATGATGGCAGGACGACGCCGGGCTCATATCCAAGATCGCGAAAGGCTTTTTCATATTCGTCAATGATTTCGCGCGGAGCCACAGCAGCCGCTACCCTGACCGTTCCATTAGCGCGAGTTACATCATAAGAAAGTGTTGCCTGGTCCACGTCAAAGGGGAGAGATTTCTTGAGGCGAAAACGAAGGACCGGCTCGATCTCATCGCGTTTGGTGGGCAGGGAATCAAAATCCAGCAGCATCATGCGGATTGCGACGTCCGGCAACACCACGATCACGTCTTTTGATTTTCCCGCCACCGCGCCCAGTGCGCCGCTCAATGCGGCGCGCAACGCCTCAGGATTAAGGATGTTGGGAACGTTCAATCCCGGAGCAATTGTGCCTTCACTGAAGCGCCTTGAGGTAAAGACCTCCAGCTTCAATGTCTTTTCGGAGGCGCGCGCGGCGATCACCCCTTCCGAGGTGATTTCACACGCCAGCCGTGGCCGTACCGTTTTTTGTTGCGAGCCTGCCATTTTTATCTCGTAGTCTCGATGAAAGTGACTTTGTTGATTTCCTTCATCGTAGTGATGCCGGCCCGGACGCGCGCCAGCGCCGAATCGCGCAGAAACTTCATTCCTTCTTCATGCGCGGCCTTGCGAATTTCCGATGACGGCCGCTTTTCCAGGATCAATTCACGGATACGATCAGAGAGGTCCAGCAGTTCATGGATCGCCGTTCGTCCGTGATAGCCGGTGCCGCCGCACTCGATACAGCCAGGGCCATCGTAGAACGTTATGTCGCGCCATTCCTTTGGGGAGAGGCCAAAATTTCCCAACTCTTCATCCGAGTAACGTACCGGCGTCTTGCAATGAAGGCAAATCATTCGCACCAGCCGTTGCGCCAGCACGCAGTTCAACGCTGAAACAAAGTTGTATGGTTCCACTCCCATGTTCAGGAACCGTCCCAGCACGTCGACCACGTTATTGGCGTGGACCGTGGTAAATACCAGGTGGCCGGTGAGCGCAGATTGGATGGCGATTTGCGCCGTTTCCGTATCGCGGATTTCGCCCACCATGATCTTGTCAGGATCATGGCGCAGGATTGACCGCAGACCGCGAGCAAAAGTAAGGCCCTTCTTCTCGTTTACCGGAATCTGCGTGATGCCATGGATCTGGTATTCCACTGGATCTTCAATCGTGATGATCTTGTCTTCATCGGTTTTGATTTCATTCAGCGCGGCATAGAGCGTGGTGGTCTTGCCGCTGCCCGTGGGGCCGGTGACCAGCACCATGCCGTAAGGTTCCAAAATATAGCGCCGGAACTTCCGTAAATCTTCTTCGTCAAAGCCCACAACGTCCAGTACCAGGTTGCGGAACTTCTCGCTCATCGATTCTTTGTCCAGCACGCGGAGCACGGCATTTTCGCCGTGAATGGTGGGCATGATGGAGACGCGGAAATCGATCAGGCGTCCGCTGTACTTCACTCGGAAACGTCCGTCCTGTGGCACGCGACGTTCCGCGATATCCAGCTCGCTCATTACCTTGATACGCGTAATGATGGTGGAATGATGCTCCTTTGCCATCGGCTGCATGGCCGGCGTGAGTACGCCATCAATTCGATATTTGACGACGACCGAGTCACTTTCAGTCTCAACGTGAATGTCACTGGCCCGCTTTTGCAGCGCCGTGAAAATTGTGGTGTCCACCAGGCGGATGATCGGGCTAACGTCGGCTTCCGACGTGCCGGTGATACGGTCAATGGTAATGTTTTCGTCGCCGCTGCCCTCGTCGTCCCGGACAACGTCGAGCACAAAGCCTTCGCTGGCTTCTTCCAGCACGCGCTGTGACTGCTCGGTTTTCTTGAGAATCTCGCTGATCTGGACCAGCGTAGCGACTTTGGTCTTGATGCGCCGATTCAACAGCAGCCCGATTTCATCAATCATCATCAGCTTGCTGGGATCGGCGATGGCAATGGAAAGCGTGCTCTCATTCTGTTCCAGCGGGACAAAGTTGTAGCGGAACATCAGGTCCACAGGGACGGTCTTGAACAGCTCCGCGTCCAGGTGGTAATCATGCAGATCCACGAACTCGCAGCGATAGCGCGCCGCCATGTCGCGGGCCTTTTGCTCAGTGCCCTCTAGCAGTCCGTTGATTGGTGAAGTGGTTTCCATGACTGTCAAATTCTTTCGGTCCATAACATCCTACGAGTGTGCCTGTGCTCCCAGTGAAAAGATAGGCAGATACAGCGAGAGGAGCACAACTGCAACCGTAATGCCCATGAAAATTAAAATGATTGGCTCAACCAACTGCATGGCAGTGGAAAGCGAATTCTGCACGTCTTCCTCATAGAATTCCGCCACGGAATTCAGCATGGCCGGCAGCGCGCCGGTGGATTCACCCACTTCGATCATCTCAATTGCCAGGTCAGGGAAGAACTTGGTTTCTTCCAGGCTGAAGGAAAGGGCGCGGCCTTCCCGCACCCGGTTGGAGGCGTATCCCACGTTGCTGGCAATTTTGAAGCTGTTGATGGATTGGCTGGCTGTTTCCAGCGATGGCACCAACGGCAGTCCACCCGTCAGCAGAGTGGAAAGGGTTCTGGAGAACATGGCAATCTGATACTTCATCCAGATCTCGCCAAAGAGGGGTAAGCGGTAGCGCACTGCGTCCAGCCACTTGGATCCCCTCTCCGAGCGGACGAAAAGCGCGACCATGACGACCAGCGCCACAAGTGCGGCAAGAATGATGTAGTAATAATTTCGGATGCCGCTCCCAATGCTTAGCATGAACACGGTAATGGCCGGCAACTTGGCATTGAGTGAATTGTAAAGATCGGCAAACTGGGGTACAACGTAAGTCATCAGGAATGTCAGCATCACCGTCAAGGCACAAATCAAGAGCGCTGGATACCAGAGCGAGGCGATCAATTTCTTGCGGAATGAGACAGTAATGCGCTGAAAAGCGATATAACGGGCCAGGACTTCTTCAAGATTGCCGCTTCGCTCACCCGCCAATAATGTGGTCGTATAGATCTTTGAGGTCGCTCCCTGAGCTTCAAAGGCTTGTGACAGCAGTTCGCCACTCTTTACCCGTTCCTGAACGTTATCAAGGATGGCCTTAAAACGTGGGTTCTTCTGCCTCTTGCTGAGGATATTCAGAGACTTAAGAATGGGCAATCCAGCTTTGATCAGGGTCAGAAATTGCTGGTTAAAAATGACGAACTGATCGGCTTTCAGGATCTTCTTGCGTGCGCCTGAGCCCACAGGCAGCAGTCCACGTCGGGTCTTGACCGAGTAGACCATGAAGCCCTGCTGGACAAAGCGCTCCCTGATCTCCTGTTCGGAGACGCCACTTTCAACCTGCTGGAGCACGTGGCCGCGCTCGTCCGCCATTTTAACCAGAAATTCAGCCATGAAATGAGAATACGGGGGAAGCTCCGGCTCCCTTACACAAGTCTAGCATTCTACGGATTGTTAACTCTATTTATTAGAATGGGGGGAACCCCCATTATTGCGCATTTTGCTGATTAATTTTACTAATTCTTCAGCTATCCAAGGTAATCAGATAGTGATTTATTGGGTTACCTGACTGTCTTCAATTGTATCCACCCCGGGTGGTGGGGTGAAGCGAAAAAGGCTGTCCTGGACAGGCACATTTTCCTCAATCTGAGAGAAGCGGAAGTCCGTGATGGTGCTGTCCACCCCATGGATCACGATCCGGTGGATCTGGTGGCTGGGGGAGATCTCAAGTACTACCTCTGAGACTCGGTCCTTCATGATTTTGGGCACGCCGCGCATCACCACGTCGCCCGGCTGCAAGGGAGTAAGGTCTGGGGCCAGAGACAGGCCTTCCAGCTCCTTTTCCAGCTTGGTTTTGCCCAAAAGATAGCGCAAAGGCGAACGGAGGTCATCCAGGTTCTTGGCTGGCGTCTTTTTGGCTTGCCGGTCGCCGGTTACATAGAAATAGGCCATCTGGGAGTCGATGAGAAACAGCTTTTCCCGGGGCACGTGATACTCCCAGCGCATGCGTGACGGCTTTTTGAGCCACAAGGTGCCGCTTTCAGTACGAGAAATGCCATCACCCTGGTAAATCTCAGTGAAAGCCGCCTTAAACGTTTTCAGGTGATTGTAATGTTCGTCCACCGAGTGGGCGGTTGAGCGTACCCCAGGAGGCTGGCCAAAGGCAAGGCCGGCACAAAGAAACACCGCCGACGTAGTAAAAATGAACGAGCGCCATGTCATCGAAAATATTTATCCTGATGTTTCAGGATAACAGGTTCGCATTACTTGTTGAGTGGCTTCCCATGACGCTCGAGGTAGATAAACTTCTTGGCGTCCGCGACCTGAACCGTGCCATCAAGTCTTAATTGGTAGGGAACTCCGTTTGGGTCCACTGGCACGCCACGCAAAAGGCCTGCCTTGATTAGATCAGACCATTCTTCCGGATAAGCGCCGCGCCTGTCGTAGTATGCTTTTGTCCGGCGCTCCAACTCATCCAGTTCTGACTCCACGCGCAGGGAAATCAAATGTTTCTCGGCCGTATCTTTGATTTCTTTGTCTTTCGTCGTTTCGTAAATGGTTTTCCAGAGATAGGCGGCGGTGGCGGGGTCATCGGCGTGCTCCGCCATTCTCGCAGCCATCACCTTCATCCAGGGCAGAGCGCCAGGCACCTCAGATCCCTTCTGAAACGCCTGCTGGGCTGCTCTGGGATCGTGGCGGTCGACATAGTGGATGAAGCCAAGAGTGAAATAGAGACGCCAGTAGGATGGGTTCGCACGAATCCCTTTTTCCACCAACTCTACCGCCTTATCCGGCTGGCCCGCGCCGTCTGGCGGCTTTTGGCAGAGAAAGATTGATCCGGTTTCATAGGCGACAATCAAGTTTGGATCCAGGTCTGTGGTGATGTCCAGAAGCGGAGCAAGCAGGTCATAGCGCTCAGAGCCACGCATATGCTGGGCGCCGAAATACTGCACCGCCCGGGTCCAGTAAACGTCCGCCAGCAGCCCGGAGTAACCGAGGCTCAGTTTTTTTACGGTCTTTCCCGAAGGCAGATAAAGGATTTCTTCCAGTGTGGCCTGCGATCCCTGGAGCGATTCGACTCGCTGCCTTGCGACGACAGATCCCGCAAACAGTGTCAACAAAAGCACTGTGCCAATGATAGTGACTGTGCGGTTCTCCATCATTTGAGATTGCGCCGTTCAAAAACCAACACTGCAGCAGCCGTTACTGCAACGGAATAGAGCACAGCGTACATGGTATTGAATAAAATGAACTGTCCGCCTACGGCCTGTTCATGCGCAGCCTGGGAAATTACGTTGAGCGAGGCAAAGTTCGGCACAATATAGGCCGCGCCCGTCGCCAGCCATTTGGTTGCTCCCTTTGACATAGAGGCAAAGTTTCGCAGGTCATTGCCGAAGGTCCCGATCACGAACAGAGCAAAAGCAAAAATGGCCGAAAAGATTGGGGACGAAAATGTGGAAAAAAGCAGCGTGACGGCCACCATCATCATGAATTGCAAAACGATGAAGTAGATGGCCACCATCAGCATTCCATCTGCTCTCTTGAGCCCATTGGTAAAGATCAAAAGTGCGAGATAAAAACCAATGGTCATCAGGACTGCGTTGACCACCAGCGTCAGGAGCAGTCCCAGATACTTGCCGGCGATAAATTCCCAGCGGCGGACCGGACGAGAGAGAATCGTATAGAGAGTCTTTTTTTCAATTTCCTTTGATACCAGGCCGGTGCCCACAAAAATGGCAATGATCACCCCGAACAGGGACATAGAGCCTAGTCCCAGGTTCACCAGCATCAGTTTTTCCATGCCAATGGAAATCTGGCTGATCACCGGAGCTGATGCCACCAGAAGAAAAACGAACAGAACAAGGTTATAGAGCACACGGTCGCGCACCGCTTCGCGGAACGTGTTTAAGGTAATGGCGGAAAGACGTGACGTCATTGCCGGACCACTTCTTTCTCTTCTTCCCTAGTGCTGGCCAGAAAGTAATCTTCCAGCGTGCGATGTATGGGGGTGACGGAAATCAGCTGGGCTCGCTGCCCGCGGAGCGCTTCCAACGCACGATCAAGGTTGGCGCTCTGCACGGTCGCGCGAACCGTATCGCCCGTAATATGAGCATCAGTCATCAGGCCACTCACGGCGGCCATGGCGTGAGCGCCCAGCCAGATCACTTCGGTTTTTTCCGCAACGCTGGACCGGAAATCGTTAACAACGCCCACCCCTCGCAGTTCGCCTTTGTAGATGATTCCTACGCGATCGCAGAGGGCCTCCGCGTCGGAGAGAATATGTGTGGAAAAGAAAACTGTCTTTCCCTCATCCTTCAGGCCTTGGATCAACTCCCGCACCTCGCGCCGGCCAGCGGGATCCAAACCTGACATGGGTTCATCCAGGAACACGACTTCAGGATCGTGAATAATCGCCTGCGCAATCCCCACGCGTTGCAGCATCCCCTTGGAAAATTTCCGCAGCTGCTTGTTTCCAACATCGCTCAGGCCCACCCGGCCCAGCAACTCTCCAATGCGTTGCTTACGCATGGTGGCAGGCACTCCGGACAGCCGCGCGTAATAGTCCAGGAGTTCCGGCGCGCTTAAGTAGTCATAAAAATAGGGTTGTTCCGGTAAAAATCCAATCTTCTGCTTGATCTCAGGATCGTGAAAGTCTTGGCCCAGAATCCTGGCCGATCCTGAAGTAGGGAAGATGATCCCCATCAGCAGCTTGAGAGTGGTGGTCTTGCCGGCGCCGTTAGGTCCCAGAAAGCCGAACGTCTCGCCCGCCTTGATGGCAAGGTTGAGTGGCTTTAGCGCGGGCCGCAATTGTTTTTTCCAAAAGCCAACAGCGTAATCTTTGGAGAGGCCCTGAATTTCTATGGCAAACATGTCAGTCAAGGGTACGTGACGCTAATTCTATGGCATTTTTTTGGCCCTTAGCAAGCCGATCTGTCTGAGATGAGCTTACTGCACAGCTATGTACTTGGTAATGTCAGGACAATCAACCGCGGAAACGACGGCTCCAAGGCTGGCAGAAGGCGCAACTTGCTTGCGTAAAACGCCGTCTGTCATGCTGCAATAATTTTCCAGTCCGTTGCTGGCCCAAGTGATTGGGGTTGCGGTTGTACGATAATCAGCAATCGGCAGGGCGGGGGATGCTGACGCAATGAAATAGTTATACCCACTTTTCGAGCAGGGCTGTGCCGCACAACCAATAATCTCATCAACCAGGCAGGCGTGCGTGGAGTCGCACGGCGTGCCGGGCCCCAATTTTGCAAATGTATCCGCGTAGCCGATCGAACTGAATGTGGAGATATAAGTCGCTTGTGAGTTGTTGATGTTCCGTAGGGTCGCCACGGCGGCCGCCTGATTGGCCGACATTCGCGCTCGAAGAAGATTCGGAATAGCAATCGCGGCGATGATGAGAATAATCGCAACAACGATGAGAAGCTCAATGAGTGAGAACCCTTCGCTCTTGGTGATTTTTTTGTCCGTGGCTTTCATGACTTTGTAATAGTGCATTTTGGGTGCCAAGGTGGTTGTTCTATCATTATTTCGTAAGTTATTAAAATCAGAGGGCTTATTTGTATAAAACGGCTGGGTATTGTGTGCCAATTCTTTAAGAAGTGACAAAAATTGTTATCGTAGGCAGAGCTTTTCCCGTTTGAATTGAAAAAACAAAGGAGGCGCGGCTCGCGCCGCGCCTCTTTGTTCTGGCTCATACCCTCCCCCAGGTACTTGCCGAAAACTTTCTCTTACTGCAATGCCATGTATGCGCCAGCAACGTTGTTGGGAGGAGCGCCGACTGTATTGCACCGCGCCAGGGTCTCGCCAGGAGCGGCTATAGGCGTAACGGACAAGTTGAACCTGACTACGGCGTCAGGGTTGGAACAGAAGTTCCTGCTGCCAGTCGTGGTGGCAATCGGACTGGCGCTGGCGGTGTAATCAGGTATCGGGGTTACGGCTACGGTGGATTGCAAAAAGTAGTTATATCCGCCCTTCGGGCAGGTAGCCGCAGCGCAACCAACAAGGTTGTCAAGCAGACAAGCTGTTACGGAATTCGGCGTAACGCAGCCTGCTGCATCCGGCCCTAAGTTTGTCAGAGCCGGTGCATAGCCGGCGCCGCTATACGACGTCTGATATGTCACTTCGGCCGTGTTGATGGTGCGGATAGTGGCGGCCGCAGCCGAATCATTGGCTGAAATACGGGCGCGCAGCAAGTTCGGAATGGCGATGGCGGCAATGATCAGGATGATCGCAACCACGATCAGCAACTCGATTAATGAAAAACCCTTTTGTTTGCGCATTTTTAGAAATCTCTCTTCCTTTGAAATTCGGTTTCGTTGGTAAATTTGCGAGCGTTCACTGGCAAATCGAACCGGCGAATTTGCTAGTTCTAGATGCAGGTTGCCAGCCAATTTCTCTATAGCGGATAAATTTCTCTTAAGTCATTGATACATCTAGCTTTGCTAGGACTATGTAAAAAATATAAAGAGGTCTCTGCTTTCAATTTTAACAGAAAGTGACAAAAAATGTCCTTAAGGATAACAAAGAACGGCAGCACAGGCGAGGGCGATGTCGTGGAATCAATGTTGAAATCAGGACTGATTAGCCGTACTCAAATCTACCCCCTTTGAACAGCCTTTCAGTCCGATATACCTGCCCCGCAAGATCCAGAGGCAAGAAAAGGAAAATCGGGGCGCACAATCCGCGCACCGCGCCACCACTCGTACCTAGTCACTGGATCTGCAGAGAACCGGAATGTAGTGATCTCGGCGCAGACGCTGCATGGAACTTCCATGCGCACTACCGCTCAGATAGTCGCTTCCTAAAAAGGAATGTCCTCATCCGTAATCTCAGCAGACGCCGGGGTGTGTTCCTCAGAATGCGAGCTGCGCTGGTCAAATGACGCCGAGGCGCCGCGCGATGAACGTCCTTCATGGTCTCCGCCGCCGCCCTCGCCGCGCCCGCCCAGCAGTACCAGATCGCTGGCGACAACCTCAGTGCGGTATTTCTTTTCTCCGCTCTGCTTGTCTTCCCAACTCGACGTTTGCAGCCGCCCTTCAATGTAGATCTTGGATCCCTTTTTCACGTACTCGCCGACGATCTCCGCCAGCCGTTGCCAGGCTACAATGTTGTGCCATTCTGTGCGGTCCTGCCATTCGCCGACTTTATCTTTATAACGTTCATTGGTTGCAAGGCTGAATTTGGCCACGGGAACGCCGCTGGGCGTGAATTTAACTTCCGGGTCTTTTCCCAGATTTCCCACTAGAATCACTTTGTTTACGCTCTTCGCCATGAGAGACAGTTTCCTTTACGATTTTTCGTCAATATACCAGCATCGCGTGATTTCTTAAAGGGAGTAGCTTGCTGGGGCTTGTTCAGCGCCGTTGGCTCAGGTATCCGGGAACACAAAATGACCGCCTGTTGAGCGACCCAGGTTCCAGCCTCAGTCGGAGTTATCTGCCTCCGCCAGCCAGTGATAGGCACCATTGGTACTTGCGTCTGGCAACGCACTCCCCGCACAATCTCTCTTAACAGGAAAAAACAGGATCGGGTGGCAATGCAATTCTGGTTACGCACAAGTGTGAAGGCCTTATCGGCGGCATATTTTTTGCTGACATCGGTCTATTGCCTGCTCGCCTACCTGCCTTACACGTATTATGCGGTCATAAAAGCACCGCCGAATCCCTGGGTGCCCTGGTTCGCAACTCATCATGTCCAGGTTTATTGGGCGCTGTTACTCTGTGGCGTAGGCGCTTACTGGCAGCATAGACGAACCACCAAGTTCTTGATTTGTTTTGCCGCGTCTGCCGTGGGCGGAATTCTCCTGACCTTATACCCCTTCCTTCCCAAATTACAGAGCAATTCCACCGCCTATGCATG
Organism: Candidatus Angelobacter sp.; assembly: GCA_049697035.1. Lineage (GTDB taxonomy): Bacteria > Acidobacteriota > Terriglobia > Terriglobales > Acidobacteriaceae > Angelobacter. The sequence goes on from JBAVUZ010000950.1 coordinate 12,713, forward strand.
GAGCATCGCGGCGCTAATTCCTATCATCCTGATGGAGCTTTCACAGGTCATCCTCGATTGGCCCCGTGGGTCTCACCGCTCTCAATCCTCGTTGACGTATCTTCCCGTGGTGGTGGCTGCCAGCGCGATTTGTCTCATCACCAGTCTCGGAACAAAATTTGAATATCATCGTGCAGGACATTCATGGAGTGTGCACGCAAAGAGTTTTGAGCTCGGATTGTGGAGTTTTGTTACTCATGTGGTGCTCGCGATCCTGATTGTGTCGCTGCTGAACTTGATCTTTGCCATTGGGAGCAGGACGTCATACCCGCGTACGCTCCCATTTGTCACGATTGGTATGGTGGCTTTTGCTGCTCTGAGCCTCAGTCTGAAAAATTTTTTGGATACGGCGCTCAGCTTTCAAGGCTGGTCTTCAATCTGTTATGCGGTACTGCTTTCCGCTGCCGTCGTTTTGTCTTGCATTTCTTTTCTGCTGGCGTGGTACTCGCGTCCAACGGGCAAAATGATCCAGTCGGTGCCAATGCGCAGCAGAAAATCATTTTCTGTCATTGGAATTTTGGTAATGGCTGGGCTGGCCCTGATCGTGCCCTCCACTGTCGGCGAATGGGACTGGAATTCCGTGATCCAGCGCTTATTTACCCTGGCGTTTTGGATTGTGTTGACCACAGCTTGCTATCGGATACTGCACCGGCCACGGACCTATTCGACTGCCGCGACAATCGCCATTCTCTTGATAGCCGCCACCTCGTACAAGACCTTGCAAGCCGCGGAATTTATCTGGGCGTCTTCTCTTGGGCCCACGAATGAGGATGTTGCAGTCTCAATTGAGCGATATGCTTCCCAGAATATTTCTCTGCAACTTGCAGATCATTTCCTGGGCAACGCTCCGGAAGCTGAAAAATGTGGCGATTTATGCCACGTGCTGCGCGAATACACCAACGTGCGCGATGCTGAGACCACCGCCGAGGTTCGGTTGGTGGATTCGCTTGTTGCTGCGGTGGGAGAGCGGCCGAATGTATTTATTTTTGTTATCGATTCTATGCGGCCTGATTATTTAGGCGCGTACAACCCTAAGGTTGATTTCACTCCCAACATCGATAGGTTCGCGAATGACAGCATTGTTTTTCGCAACGCGTATTCTCAATACGCCGGTACCACGCTGTCTGAGCCGGCAATCTGGGCGGGCGCCATGCTCTTGCATGCCCATTATCTCCGGCCTTTTTCCAACGTGAACAGCCTTGAGAAGCTTGCCAAAACCGACGGCTACAAAATGGTTGTGAGTTATGACACCGTCCTTGAGGAAATCCTCTCTCCCGCGGACGACCTCACAAAACTGGATACGGATAAACCCGCATGGAATGAATTTGAAATGTGTTCCACCGTGGGCGAGCTCAATGAAGCTCTTGACCGACGTAACGACAAAATTCGTCCGGTCTTTTTTTATGCCCAGCCAATGAATGTCCACATGTTTGCCCACAACAATTTGCGGGCCACCGGATGGGACCGCCCCGGCTTCAATCGTCGCCTCTCGAATGAAGTCCACCAGGTGGACGATTGTATGGGTGAGTTTATTTCTGGACTGAAATCTCGCGGAATGTATGACAACAGCGTCATCATCCTTACCTCTGACCATGGCGATGCCACCGGTGAACTGGGACGCCAAACTCACTCGCACATCATTTATCCGGAAGTCATGCATGTCCCGCTGATTATTCATGTGCCCAAATCGATGAGGGCAAAACTCGTAGACGATCCGGAACTGATCGCCACCTTAACGGATATTGCTCCTTCACTCTATTACCTTTTGGGGCATCAGCCAGTGAGGGCAAACCCAATGTATGGCCATCCGCTGTTTGCTGATACGCAAAAAGAGCTGGCCAGTTATCATCGCAGTGAAGTGTTCCTGGCTTCTGACGAGGTGGCAGTGTACGGCCTGCTCGATAAAAATGGCCGTTACCTTTACGCCACGTATGATTCTCCGGCGCGCAGCTTTCTCTTTGATCTGGCCAATGATCCCAATGCTGAGCACAACATTCTTACCGCCTCTGAAAAGAAACAATACGATGAGAGGATCATCGACTACCTGAAGATGATCGGCGATTTCTACGGCTATAAACCTGGGGTCGGAAATTTGCTGGCGTCAGGACGATAATTCCAGTTGCTGTTTAAGCATGTCCGCCATAAATCTGGTAAAGCATCACGTAAACAATCACGCCGGTGACTGAGACATAGAGCCAGACAGGAAACGTCCACCGGGAAATTCTGCGGTGGCGGTCAAATCGCGACTTCAGGCCGTAAGTAAGCGACATAACTACCAGCGGAACCACAGCCGCCGCCAGAATCGTATGCGAAATCAGAATCGTGAAATAGACGGGTCTTACCCATCCTTGTCCGGGAAAATGCACTGAACCCACGTGGGCGTGATAATAGAGATAGCTGACCAGGAAGACGCTCGAAGTGGAAAACGCCGCAATCATGCATGCCCGATGTAGTCTGATCTGGTGCCGTGCGATCAATGCCCGTCCGGTGGTGATCAAGACAGCGCTGGCACCGTTCAGCGTGGCATTCAGGGCGGGGAAGAGGCTGTAATCCGTCATTGCACCTTTATGCCGCCGGGAGCGTGCGCCGACGATTGGCGACAATGAATCCCGCCACAAATACAATCCCCGCAAAAAGCGCCAGCACGCCAATGGAAGGCCACAAGGCCAGCGTGGTGGCGTGAGTGGTTGCAGGGAAGAGCGTGAGCAGCAGCGCGTCCATGCCGTAGGTAAGCGGGTTGATGCGCATCAGCCACTGGATCCAGCCAGACGCGCCGCTTACAGGGAACAGAGCTCCGGAAAGCATCCACAGTGGGATCAGGAACAGATTGATAATTGCATGAAAGCCCTGCGACGATTCCATCCGCCACGCTATTACGAATCCCAGCGCGGTCAGAGAAAACGCGACCAAAAAAGTCACCAACACGACAATCAGGAATTGCTCCAGCCCAATCTTCAGGCCTATGAATGGCGCAAAAACCAGAAACAGCAATCCCTGGATGGTGGAAATCGTTGTTCCACCAAGCACTTTCCCCAGCACAATCCCTGATCGATGCACGGGCGCGACCATCACGGAAAGCAGAAAGCCTTCATTGCGATCTTCAATCACTGACATCATGGTGAAGATCGAGGTAAAGAGAACGATCATCATCAGCGCGCCGGGGAAGAAATAATTCAGGAAGTTTCCGGTGCCGGTTGCGCCCTTTTGCAGTGACGTGCCAAACCCAGCGCCGATCACAACCCAGAACAGCAGCGGTGAGACCACGACGCCCACCACGCGCGCAGGCTGGCGATAAAAGCGCACTACCTCCCGCCACCACAGCGTGAACGCAGGCAGCAGAGGATTTACCCTGGGCAGCGCCAAGCTGGCCGGTGCGACTTCCGCTGATGTCATGATTTCTGTGCTCAAAGCGTAATGTCCTTAATTTTCCGATCGCTCTTTCCGGATCAGTGTCATCAATGTTTATCAGTGGTCGGATTTGCCTTTTCCGGAGTCCTGCTCTTGCTCCGTCCAGAATCTGTGTCCCGTGCGGCTGATGAACACATCGTCCAGCGTCGGCTTGCTGATGGAAACCGACTGGATCGTTCCCGGCAGCGCTTCCGCTACCGCAGTTACAAACTTCAATCCGTCTTGGATTTCCAGCCGCACTTTCCCTTCCAGAGCCGTGCTTGCGATCTTGAATCGCTCCTGGATTCGTTGCGCCAACGCCGCCGGGTCCGCGGCCTCCAGCATCACCACGTCACCGCCGATCTGGCTTCGCAATTCCGCCGGCGTACCCAGAGCAACTATCTCGCCAAGGTTCAGGATGGCCAGCCGGTCGCAATGCTCGGCCTCTTCCATCAGGTGCGTGGTCACGATGATTGAAACCTTCTCGCGCGTCCGCAGTTCGTCCAGGTAAATCCACAAATCGCGGCGGGCGCCGGGATCAAGTCCGGTCGTCGGCTCGTCCAGCAAAAGCACGCTCGGCCGATGCATGAGACCTTTAGCCAGCTCCACACGACGCTGCATCCCGCCGGAAAATGTTTCGACTTTATCTTTGGCGCGATCAGCCAGGGCAACACGTTCCAGCATTTCCTGAATACGCGACTTTAGGGTTGCTCCGCGCAGCCCGTAGAGATGTCCCTGATGCCAGAGGTTCTCTGCCGCAGTTAGTTTCAGATCGACAGATTTGGATTGGAAGACCACGCCAATTCGCCGACGAACTTCGTCGGCCTGCTTGGTTGAGTCAAAGCCTGATACCAATGCGCGACCGCTGGTCGGCAGCATGAGCGTGGAAAGAATCCGGAAAAGCGTTGTCTTGCCGCTGCCGTTCGGGCCAAGAAGACCGAAGATTTCGCCCGCGGCAACGTCAAAAGAAATGCCTTTCAGCGCGGCGCGCTTACCATAACTATGGCGTATGTCTTCCACGCGGATCACTGCGGAAGTGTTCTCTTTGGGACTGGTGGAAGTCTTTTCCTGTAAGAGAGTTGCCATAACTTACGAATGCACCACATTCAGCATCATCAGGGCAAAAAGAAGCGGCAGATAGATCACGCTGGCTTGCAAAAGCTGGCGGGCAAAGAGCCGTGAATCAGGCGACGTTGTGGGGAGCTTTGCCCGCGCCAGCCGGAAGACAAACCAAAGAAATCCCAGTCCCAACACCAGCGCGCCGAAAAGATAAATCTTGCCGGTCATACGCAGCAGCGATGGAACCAGGCTTACGGAAATGAGCGTTGAACAATAGGTAAACATCTGGCGGATCACGCTGTGTCCGGCCT
>JBAVUZ010000951.1:0-5354 GCA_049697035.1 Candidatus Angelobacter sp.
ATCTCACACTGTTCCCCGTGGGCAACATCAGGGTCAAACTCGGCTGGTCAAGGGTGGTGAATGACGGCAGTACTTTCAGCAGCGATCATCAGGGCACAGAAGGGTTGCTGTTTTCGCCGACCTCGAATACTACTGACAATTATAATTTTGGAGTGTCCCTTCGCTTTATACCCAGGACCAGCATTAATTACGATCAGTTTTATACATACTTTAAGGGCGATACAACCGCCGACCTCGCCGACCCCGGCCTGCAAAGCATCTTCGGGATTCCGAGCTTCACGCTGGCAGGCGGTCTCCCGGTTAACCTGGGCTTCCCTTTCAACACCGGTGCAGGTCAGCCGTGCGCCACGCCGGTGCTGGGTACAGGTTTTGCCAATCCTGCCTGCAGCGGCTACTTCAGCTATAGCCGCTTTGGACGCCTGCGGAACTCATTCCCGACCGAACAATTCAGCTTTCAAAGCGAGTATTTCCGCCATGTGGACCTTTCCGGAAGGTTGAACTATTCCGACGCCGAGGCCGATGATCCTTCAACGGCCGAGTTGTTTAATGGTCTTATCACGCGCAATCGCGTGCGCGCTTTTGGGCTTACCGGCGGCGCTCTGTCGCACCGTATTTCTCTGGCTGCAGATTTGGGCGCGACCATCCATGTTACCGACAAGTTCCGTATCGTGGACTCATTCCGGTATGACGGGTTCCGCATTCCGGGGAACTGGAGCCTGATTACGGCAAACCTTTTTGGCGCCACGCTGTTGTCAAACCCTAACGTATTTAGCGCCTCAACCTGTCCGCCGCCGTTCACCGCCGCGACGTGTCCGCAGCACAATGCCAGCTCCGCGGCTGACTTGATCGTGGACAACAGAAACGATTTTCTCGGCCAGAAGCGGACGTCCAACACCTTCCTTCTGGAGTATGACTTTACCAAACGCATCACGGCACATGTAGGCTATCGCTTTGAGCGCAGGGAAATCACGCAGCGGGTTGACAACACACAGATCCAGACTTTCTTTCCTGGTCCCACAGCGGCCCTTGCCAATCGCGGAGCATGCGTCGGTGTGCCGCTGAATCCTGACGGGACATGCACCGTCGCTGTTGAGGCCGCCGACGCCGGCGAAGACTTTACCCAGATCAACGGAAGCACCGGGCTGGTTGGTTTTGCCGCTCGCACAGAGAAGTTCCGCTTGAGCGGCGATGTTGAATTCTTTTCCGGAGATAATGTTTTCTTCCGCATTACTCCGCGTCATTCGCAGGATTACCGCTTCCGCGCAGGTTACAAGGCGGCAGACTGGATCAATCTGGGAGCGGCGATTCGCATCCTGGAAGCCCGCAATACCAGCGCGGATATCGGCCTGCTGCAGCACAATCGCAGCTATGGGTTCAGCGCCGCGCTGGCCAAGCCTGACGCCATGTGGGGCGTGGATCTTTCGTACGATTACAATGACATTTTCTCGACGACGAATATTTGCTTTGTCGCCACGCCGAACCTCAATCCTCCGGGCACAATCAGTTGTGGAACGCCATTCCTTTCCGGCTTGTCGGTCTACACCAATACATCGAACTACGGCTCCGCATCTCTGATCATGAGGCCCACCAAGCGCATTACGGCCGGGGCGGGTTATGCCGTTACCACTACCAATGGCAATACTCTGATCCTGAACCCGATCGCACCCACGGGGCCATTGGCCTATAACTACCATCTGCCCACGGCTTCAATCGCATTCCTGATTTCTGAGAAGGTGACGTTCAAATCGGGATGGAACTATTACGACTACAATGAGAAGTCCAACCCCGGTCCGACTTTTCCAAGGGACTTCCGCGGAAACATGTTCTCGCTATCACTGCGTTACACTATGTGATAGCAAGCCACGCTTTGGAGGGAAGAGAGAATGAAGTTTACATGGAGCGCCATCATTATTATGCTCGGCATGCTTCTGGGTTCCGTACGTCAGGCTGCTGCCCAGGATGCTACCCCGACCTTGTACAAGATGAAGTGCCAAATCTGCCATGGTCCTGACGCCACGGGCAGTCCGGCCGGCAAAAAAATGTTAGTCAAGGATTTCACCAGCCCTGATGTCCAGAAACAAACGGATGCTGAGCTCCTGGAAATCGCGAAAAAAGGCAAAAACAAGATGCCGGCCTATGGCGGCAAACTAACGGACAATCAGCTCACGGAACTGATCAAGTACATGCGTGACCTGGCGAAAACAGGAGCCAAGGGCAAATAGCCCCAGGCTCTGCTGTAGGTAAAAACACAGATTTTGTGAACAGGTTTGTAAATTTGGGCCCGCACTTCAAGTTCATTCCAGTGAGGCCGCATGGCACCTACCAATCCCGGCGTTCCCCAATCTCCTCATGGTCCTGCTTCGTCGCCTATACGTCGTAGGCGGTTCATGGAAGCGCTTCTGGGCAGTGGCTTTTTCCTGAGCGCGGCAGCTTTTTTTTATCCCGTGCTGCGCTTTCTTGTACCTCCCAAGGAATCTGACATGGGCAGCGGTTCCGTGATTGCCGCAAAGACAGGCGATCTGAAGCCGAACAGCGGCAAGATATTTCGTTTCGGCAGCCGTCCTGGATTGCTGGTCCGCACCGCCAGCGGAGAGTACAAGGCCATGTCCGCCACATGCACGCACCTGGCATGCACGGTGCAATATCGTGATGACCTGCGCGTGGTCTGGTGCGCCTGCCACAACGGCAAATACGACGTGAATGGCCGCAACGTTTCCGGCCCGCCGCCGCGTCCGCTTGAGGCCTTTGAAGTGCAAGTCCGGGGCGACGAGATTTTTGTACGGCGCCGCCAGGAATCCTGACATGGGTTTCTTCCGCAAACTGCACGACTGGCTCGACGACCGCTTTGGCTGGAACGAACTGCTTGCTCCCTTGCGCAAGAAAACAGTTCCTGTTCATCGCTTGTCCCATTGGTATTTTCTCGGCGGCATCACGCTCTTTCTTTTTGTGATCCAGGTGCTGACCGGGATACTGCTGCTGCTTTATTATCGCCCCGGCGCCAATGAGGCGTTTGAGAGCGTCCAGTACATCATGACGCGGGTAAAGTTCGGCTGGTTGATCCGTTCAATCCATTCCTGGTCTGCCAACCTGATGGTGTTCACCGCGTTTGCGCACATGTTCAGCGTGGCGTTTCTCAAGTCTTATCGCAAGCCGCGCGAACTGACATGGCTGAGCGGCATGATCCTGCTGTTTCTTGTGTTGGGCTTCGGCTTCAGCGGTTACCTGCTGCCATGGAATACGCTGGCGTTCTTTGCCACAAAAGTAGGAACGGAGATCACCGGGCAGGTGCCGATCATCGGGCGCCCGCTCATGATCTTCCTTCGCGGTGGAGAAGAAGTGACGGGCGCCACACTCACGCGTTTCTTTGGATTCCACGTGGCCGTGCTGCCGGGGCTGGCGACGATGTTGATCGGCCTGCACATTCTTCTGGTGCAGCGATTCGGCATCAGCGTGCCTCCCAAGCTGGAAGCGGAATGGCTTACGAAGCCCGCGGCTTTGCGCGAGATGAAGTTCTTTCCCAATTTCGCGTTGCGCGAATTGATGGCCTGGTATGTGGCGCTGGGAGTGCTCGGCGCGCTAGCGGCTATCTTTCCCTGGGACCTGGGCGTCAAGGCGGACCCATTTGTTTCCGCTCCTGCGGGAATCAAGCCGGAGTGGTACTTCCTGTTCATGTTCCAGACACTCAAGCTGATTCCTTCAAAAGTATTTTCCCTGGATGGCGAAGTTCTGGGTGTGCTGGCTTTTGGAGCGGCGGGAGCGGTTTGGCTGTTGCTGCCTTTTATTGACACTGGCCGCGCCCGGAGATGGGTCAATGCTCTGGCAGTGGTAGCTCTCACGTACATCGTTGGAATGACCATTTATGGCCACTTTGCAAAATAAATCCGCGGCTTCACATACCTCTCGATGGTTTCTGGCCATGGCTGCGGGCTTGCTGCTGGCTGGCGCAGCGCATGGGCAGACGAAAAACTCATGTCTGGAGTGCCACTCAATCTTGACGGACAACCTGGGCGTGACTGAAGAAAAATTCAGCCAGGATATCCACGCACAAAAAGGACTCACCTGCGCCAGTTGCCACGGCGGCGACGCCACCAATGACGATCCTGAAATTGCCATGGGCAAGAAAGCCGGATTCAAGGGCAAGATTACACGGGCACAAATTCCGCAGTTGTGCGGAAGCTGCCATTCCGATCCTGCCGTGATGCGCAAGTACAATCCAAGTCTTCGCACGGACCAACTCAGCCAGTATCACACCAGCATTCACGGGAAACGGCTGGCCACCGGCGACACGAAAGTCGCGGTCTGCGTGGATTGCCATTCCGTGCACGATATCCGGCCGCCGAACGATCCGCGGTCCACCGTATATCCGCTGAACGTCCCTGCAACCTGTTCTCGTTGCCACTCTGACGCGGAACGCATGAAGGAATACAAGATCCCGACCAACCAGTTCGCGGAATACAAAAAAAGCGTCCACTATGAAGCGCTGACAGTCCGCGGAGACTTGAGCGCGCCCACGTGCGTCACGTGCCATGGAAATCATGGCGCCACGCCTCCGGGCGCTTCGTCGGTGGCGGCGGTTTGTTCCACATGCCACGTTTTTCAGGCGCAATTGTTTGACGCCAGCCCGCACAAGGCAGCTTTCGCTTCCGCGGGATTGCCGGGTTGCGTCACCTGCCATAGCAATCACGGCATTCAACATCCCACGGATGCGCTGATTGGCACTGACGACAAGTCAGTCTGCGGACAGTGCCATACTGAAGGCGATCCCGGTTTTGTTGCCGCGAACAACATCAGGGACCATCTGGCCCAGCTTGCGGCCGCCATTGACAGGTCTGACCAGATCCTGAGCAAAGCGGAACGCTCCGGCATGGAGGTCAGCCAGGCACGGCTCGATCTTGTACAGACACGCGACACGCTCACCAAGGCCCGGGTGACGATTCATAGCGTCAACGTGGCGCGCGTGCAGCAGGATATTCAACCGGGACTGGTGGCAGCGGACAAGAATTATGAAGCGGGCAAAGACGCCCTGAAGGAGCGGAACTATCGCCGTTATGGCCTGGGGCTTTCATTGATCGCCATTGCGATTGTGATCACCGGGCTCAAGATGTATCTGAAGCAGATTGAGAGCGGCCAGGATTCTCAGACCACCTGACATTGCGGTGAAGACTCTAATATTCTGGTAAAGTTCAGTGCGACTGCTTTAGCAATTCTGGGTTAGTACTTAGTGAGATATTCGATATGGAGGGAAGTATGAAAGCAATGATCTGTACAATGGCGCTGGGCATGCTGCTGGCAGCGGCCGTTCCAGTTGCCGCCGCCGACGATGCCGCCGCGCTCTATAAATCAAAGTGCCAAGT
>JBAVUZ010000952.1:0-7447 GCA_049697035.1 Candidatus Angelobacter sp.
AAAGGTCCCTCGGGTCTACTCGCACAATGAAGAAGGCTTGTGCGCGCTCACGACCCTCGGGATGACGGTGTCTTTTTGAGTTTACCGCTGCGCGTAGAAGTAGTAGTCGGCGGAATAACTGCTCTTGAACTCGACTTCCCCGCTTTGCGATGAACATTCCGCAGCCGCCGGCGCAAGGCTTTCGGGTGCTAGACCAGCCACCGTATTCACCCGCTGGATGGACGTCACACCGCTCAGCTTGCCGCTTCCAGAATTGCCGGTCACTGTCACCAGAAGCCAAGGGATCGCCTTGGGATCAGGCGCATCCACTTTGGCAGCCATCTTGCCGGTAACCTCGCTGCCGTCGTTGAGCTGCCATGTGGGCCCGCCAAAATGCTTGCCTATCGATTTGCCCTGCTCGTCGAATAATTCGGCGTCGGGCGCTTTCAAAGCCCATGCGGGATTGCCGTTCGTGTCCGGCCGACAGACATAGACCTGGAAGCCCGTTGCACGCGCTATCAGAACAAGCTCTTCGCCCGCAGGTGCCTGGATGGAATCGGGGACCGTGGGTTTTTGCACGGGATGGATTCTAGCAGGGTACCCCTCCCCCCTCCCCGTCAACTAGGATTCCAAAGGGCTTACACAAATCAACCCCGGGGATGGGCTCGTGTGGCACCGCCGCCCTCGGCGGTGGAACCGCTTCAGATCAGTGTTGTCAGCGTTGATCAGTGGTGAGCTTTTGTCTTTTCCGATCACCAGATCACCCGATCTCTCGGCCCTCTGCTTGTTCCTTGGATGCCCCATTGTTTTCGTGCAAGATCGCAGGGCCTTTTGCAGCGGTTTCTGATGTCAGACCTTGTTCAAGTTCTTATTTTTCAATGATCCACTCACCAAATTACCTATTTTTTCAACCACCCCTACCCCCTCCCCCTATGTTGACCCAATTCCACCCAATATGACCCAAGGTCACCCAAGAGTCGGCAGAGGGTCGCAAAGTGAAAGCACCATCCTTAGCGGCGCACGCTGTTGTTTTCTGGCCAAAAGCTAAGAGCCAATAGCCAATAGCCAAAAGCCGAATTGTCAAATATCTTTTCCTGCTCACACCCTGAGGCGCCGTCGGAGTATAGCGCCTTTTATTCGCCCATTCAAGTGGGAATTAGGACAGTGACTTTTTTCGTGAGCACGAGTCACCGGCTGAGCTCGTCATGCACTGTGCGCGTGTGCTAGGTCGCCACTAGGATCTGGCGGCTCCGGAGCAGGTGCGCCAATCCAGCGGCCAAATATCTCAATGTGTTTGGCTTTCATCCCAAGTAGCATCTTCATGGTTTCTGTTATTCCGGGATAGGTCGTTTCAGCATCCTTGCTAAGAAAGCGCGTTTCCTCGTCGGCAGAAAGACTTGCCAGCGCAGCCGCCTTCAACGGCGGAAGTGCAGCCTCATCAACACGAGCTTCAACGGGATCCTTTTCCTTCCGACCCGTCACAAGCTGCCGCAGGGCCTTGGTCAGCCGTTCACCGCGCGTGCTGCTGGGCCCATTCATCCGGCGTGTCATCGCTTGATAACGCAGATCGTTGAGGGCGCGCTTGATTTCGCGCGGCGTATCGCACAATCCAACAATGTATTCGCCCCAGAGCTCGAGCGACTTCTCAAATTCGGGCGAGTTTTGCGCGTCCTGGTTCGTTCTGGCGCTCAATTGATAGCCGAACAGACCGAAGAAAATAACCAGCAGCAGTGCGGAAATCGAATATGACCACCATGAGCCGCCCGTAAAACCTTCTGGATCCTTCAACTTTGCCTGCTGAGCCGTGGGGCGATCATAAACCAGTGGCTTGGCTTCTCCCGACTTCGTTGACACTGGCGCATTCGATTGCTTCTTCACGTCATTGATAAGTGATGATTCCTGAGTGGATGAAGTATTGGCTCCGCCAACTTGTGCCTGAGGCGGAGCAGGCGCAGCCCCTTTTTGATATCCCAAAAGCATTGAGATCACAATAGCCAACAGCATCGCCATGACCGGCGCAAACTTCACAGCCATGCGGCCAGATTCACTCAGCCACTCCCATAATCCCGTTCGCCAGCCCGTAAGAGCAGCGGCCTTCACTTGTTCATCCTGACGGCGGGCCTCAGCAGCACGGCTTTCCAGCACTTTTCGGCGCTGCTCCGAAGTAGTCTTGGGAAGATGCGCGACAATGTTCACTAGCTTCTTAATGTAGAGCTCGCCATATTTAAACCGCGCAATGGCCTTTTCCTGTTCAGTATTGCAGCCGTCAAGATAGGCCTGTTGGGATTGGGCAATGTCCTTGAAGCTGAGGCCCACAGCATGCGTGACCTGCTTCTGCGCCATTCCCAGAACGATCATGCAATCGCCGGCAGTCGTTAGAAAGTTGATGGACTCCAGGACTGTGACCACGCTCTCGGGCCGGCAGCGGTCAAGATCATCAATAAAGATGATTACCCGCCGTCCTCCCCAGGACCACGCCTCGCAAAAGTCGCCGAACTCACGGGCAAATTGCCGCCGGATTCCTGGATCAGGCTTAACGTCCTTAATAGTAGTGGCGTCGCGCAGATTGTCCGTCAGCTTGGATGAATCAATGCCGAACGCCTTTGCAATTTTGAAAATCGCGCCCAACAGGCCGAAGAATGAGGCGATCAGGCCGAGATGGCGCAGGTCAGTCTCCTGGACCGGCTTTGAGTCAGGTGGCTTGGCATCTGAAGATTTCGGGCCGGTTGATGCAGTACTGGCGGATTGTGCGCCAGCAGCTGAATCGGCAGGCTTCTGTTTGTCGTCGCTCAGCCCTGGAATGTAGTTTTTAAACGGAATCAGGCTGGTGGGTGACTGAATAAATTCGTCGAGGTGGTCCCGGGAAATTTCAAATGCCGCAGTAGAGGCAAAGACAATAGCCAGTATCACTAAAACAGGCCATTTCCGTCCCATGCGGCTGCGCAGCAGGCGGGCGCGGAATATCCAGTTATCAATGTGCCACCACGGCGGGATGGCCTGATCCTTGATATGCTCCAGCAGCGCCGCCAGAAGCTGCTCTTCACTCTGATGGTGCCAGGCATTGAACCACACCGGACAATACCGGGACTTCTTCAGGTCGCCTTCGAGTAGTGACATTACAGAGCTTTTTCCCTCGCCCCACTCGCCTTCAATTGCTATGGTTACCGGCGGCTGTGTCTTGGGGTTGCGGATGAAACGCGAGAGTCCTAGTGCCATCGGCGTGAAGTTGAGCGAATCGATATCGCCAGGCTTCAGCGGCGCGTCCGTTACGGCCCAGTCCGCGACAGAGACTTCCGCCGCCGCCGGCTCGCCGGGTATCGCTACCACAACTGAAGACACAACCATTAACATCGCAGCCAGGGCCCAGTACCAGAGCGCCGGCAACTTGTGGTTCGGCGCATTTCCGCGGAACTTGATGGATTCATAATGCCCAGTTATGACGCCATCCTGAATACTGACAATGGTTCCTTCATCACCCGCAAAGAAGAAGACTTTATTCTGTGAATCAACAGCAATGGAACGGACACTCGGAATCAGCTTCGCAACGGGCGGCCAAATGTGGTCTTCCTGGGACAACGGATTTACCATGTCTGCGGCAGACAAAGAACCGTCCATGCTTTCAATCCGGCCGTCGGCGGATACTGTTACAGGTGATCCCTCCGGTCCAAATTCTAGTTTGATGGAGGATGCCGGTTTTGCATCGCAAGTGTAGCTATCCATGCTTGGTTTTGAAGGGGTACAACGAAAAACAGCGCTGTCTTGTTTTACGTAGAGAGTTCCTGCGTCATCGCTGAATAAAAGCACACGTGGTGCTGCATTCGATGATCCTGGCAGCCCCGAGAAGCGAGTCAGCTTATAAGTCCATTGGCGAGCGGAGATGACCGTAAACACTGCGCCGCTGCGGCCTAATGCAAAACACTGGCCCTTAAAACAGGAAATGTGGAGCAAATCATCATCCAGCGGAGAAAAAGATACGGTCTTTGAAATTTTCCCGTCCAGCCGAATAGTGTCAGCCTCATGTGTTGCCGTATGTCGCGCATCAGCAGCATTCAATGCCTGATTTCTTTGGTCAGCCGAAAGCCCATGCTGTGCTGTTTTTGACGGCTGCCCCTTTTCCGGTTCCGCGGCATACACCGTCGGCAGAAGCTTGTCGAGGAAGCTCGCTTTCGAAGGCGCGCGGCCCAGCATAATGGTGATGGTCGATTTCCGGGGGGCCAGGGTCTTTGGCTCCGGAGATTGCTTCACCACCACCTGGCGCGGCGGCGCACTCTGTTGTGCTGATTGATTTGGCATTTTGCTCTGGGCCGACTGATTGGGTTGATTGTCATTGGCATCTTCTACCGAAACCAGAAATCCCTGAGATTCGGCTATCTTTCGCGCCTCGGCTTCGCTAAGCCCCAGCAGGTAAGGCACTGGGGATTGTTGATTCGGAGTTGCAGTTGGTGTTGCAGTTGCAGGTGGCCGCGCGGCTGCGGCCTTTTTATCGGGCGTTGAACGTGGCGTGGGCGAAGAACTGGGCTCGGGCGAAGTACTTTCTTCCACTGCATTGATCGTTAGCTGCTCCCACTTTCTCTGTCCCGCCGCCCGATGCAGCACCAGGCCCACGTTGCCCACAGCCCAAACTTCTGGTGAGTCGCCGGTACCGTTCAACGCCACGCTATTCAGCCGGCAGGCATATTCGTTCGCACAACTTATCGCTTGAAGTCGCGCATAAGGATTAGTTTCATGAGGGTACAAAATACTTGCGCGCCATGAGCTGTCCATCGGGTCCGGCCGCACCGGTTGGAGCACCGCCCAAACAGAGGCCCCGATCATCAGCACAAAACAAAGGGCCAGCGCCCACACCTTTGTGCGTGGCCGAAGATAAAGACGGTTGCGAGCGCTAGACGTAGCTGCAGGCGAGGAAGAGCTCTTGGGATTGGCAGGTGCGTTCATGGGCCTATACTTCCTATGAATAGTGCAGAATTAAAGCAGAATGTGACGGAACTTTAGTGAATTTTTTCCTGGCTAGCAAGATTTTTTCTTGCTTTGGCGCGGCTTGGTCGATCTTTACTCAACACCTGCAAGGGGTAATTCGAGTATATTGCGCCAAGTCTCGATGTCCAGAAGTTGCTTTTAGACTGAGTTCCAGATACTAAGTTGCACCCTAATCCGTGCTCATCCGGGGTAAAACCTCTTCCGCATTTCTCCGCGTCTCCGCGGTAAAGCTTCCCTACCCGCCCGTGCCGTCATACGTGATCGGCAATGCCAGAACGGCCTCGCAGCCTGTCCGGTCTGAGCGGTTGGCGAGTTGCAGTACGCCGCCGTGGGCTTCAGCGATCTGGCGGCTCAGGATCAGACCAATGCCGCTGCCGCCGTGCTTGGTGGTGAAGAATGGAACGAAAAGATTGTCGCTGTTGAGCAGGCCGGGGCCCTGGTCGCGGATGAAGACTTCAACGCTGCGCGCGTTGGTGCGCCAGCCCACTTCCACTGTGCCGGGATGTTTGAGCGTGGGATCAAGCGAGGCATCGACGGCGTTGCGGATCAGATTGATCAGCACTTGCTCAATCTGGTCAGGGTCGGCCTCGATGATTACAAATGGGCCGTTGACCGTGGTGACAGGCAGACGGCGCTCCAGCGATGCCGCGCGCTGCACCAGGGCGCCAATATCGATGTGCGAACGAGTAGGCGCAGGCATGCGCGCCAGCCGCGTGTAAGCCTGCATGAATCGGTTCAGCGATTCAACGCGGTTCTCGATCACGCGCAGGCCCTGGTTCATGTCCTGGGCAACGTCTTCTGGCAGGGCGGCGCGCGCGGTGAGCGAACCCAGCGTGCCGGCAATGTACTTGATTGGCGCGAGCGAATTGTTCAGCTCATGGCCCAGCACGCGGATGAGCCGCTGCCAGGCCTGGCGCTCTTCTTCACGCAGGGCGCGGCTGAGATCGGAAATGATGAGCAGTTGATGCGGCACGCCGTTCTCGCGGAATTCTGTGTGGCTGATGGCCCAGCGGCCATGCTTGCCGGGGAACGTCATCTGCACGGTCTGCGGGCCGGGCGATTGCAGAAATTCTTTTAGGCCAAGTTGTTCTGCCGTAAGGCCGAGCATGCGTGGAGCGATGCGTCCCATAAGCTGCTCGCCGGCGCGGTTGACGATGCGCAGACGCTGTTGCTGATCGAAGGTGAAGACCGCGACGTCGATCTCCATCATCACTTTTTTGAGCAGCGCTGTGGCCTCAAGCGCGCTGATTTTTTGTTGCTGCAGCCGGATCGCCAGCGCGTTGATTTCATAGATCAGGTCGGCGAGAGAATCTTCGCGCCCGCCGCCGCGCAAGCGGAAAGAGAAATCTTCTTCGCGGATGGCGGCCACCATGTTCGAAAGCGTTTGCAGCGGGCGGATAATCTGACCATGCAGCATCGAGCTGCCGATCATCCAAGCCAGTACGATGAACAGCGTGACGGTCCATTTGAGTTCAATGGAGTGATTGCCGAGCCAGAGAAAAAGTTCGGCGACAATCGCGCCGGGCAGGCTGATGAGCAACGTCATCAGGAGAATGCGCGTGTCGAAATTCAGCTTGATCCGTGTTTCCGGTTTTACGGCGAGAATGCGGACGGGTTGTAGCGGATCAGACGCCATACTTTTGCATGCGACGATAAAGCGCGCTTCGACTCAAACCGAGCGCGTCCGCCGCATGGCTGATATTACCTGAATGGCGTGCCAGGGCCTTCTTGATCAGCAGATTTTCGACCTCTTCCAGGCTCAGCTCTTCAATGCGTCCGGTGCCGGCCTTGTCGGCTTCCAGGCCAAGATCGACTCCCTGAATGTGGTCGCTGGTGCTCATCAAAACGGCGCGTTCGATCGAATGATCCAGTTCTCTCACGTTTCCAGGCCAGGGATGGTCCAGCATTTTCTGCAATGCTGAAGGATCAAATCCCTTCACCGGCTTGCGATATCGCTGCGCATACAGCTTGAGGAAATGCGCAGCCAGCAACGGAATATCTTCTTTGCGCTCACGTAGCGGCGGAATAGGAAGCTCAACCGTGTTGAGACGGAAAAGCAAATCCGGACGGAAGCGCCCTTCAGCGCTTTCCAGCTTCAGGTCAGCGTTGGTGGCGGAAATCACGCGGACATCGACTTTATGCGTCTTCGACGAACCCACGCGCTCCATCTCGCCCGTTTCCAGCACGCGCAGCAGCTTGGCTTGCTGCTTCATTGGGACATTGGCAATCTCATCGAGAAACAGCGTGCCGCGGTCCGCCAGTTCAAAGCGTCCGACTCTATCTGCGCGAGCGTCAGTAAACGCGCCCTTCACATGGCCAAACAGCTCGCTCTCAAAAGTGCCTTCCGGCAGGCCGCCGGTGTTGACGGTGATCATCGGCCGCCCGCTGCGCGAAGAAAGCGCATGCAGCGTCAGCGCCACAACTTCTTTTCCGGTGCCATGCTCGCCCGTAATCAGGACGTTCGCATCGCTTGGCCCAATGCGGCTCAGCA
>JBAVUZ010000953.1:0-1700 GCA_049697035.1 Candidatus Angelobacter sp.
AGCATTACAGAGATACACTCGGCTTTGAGATTGGATGGCTTTACCCAGGCAAAGAGATTGGGGCCGTGTCACGCGGTGATGTGGGCCCAATATTCTTTCGGAAGAGGACGCCGCCGTTTGAACCTGCTATTCACTGGGTGTTCGCTGAAGATATTGATGCGATGTACCAGGAGTTGAAGTCATCAGGCGCGAACATTGTTGATCCTCTGGAAACAAAGCCGTGGGGATTACGGCAGTTCACCGTACGGGACCTGGACGGGAATCTCTTCTACATCCACCATGACTAAGCAAACGCATCCCGCTTTGCGTGAAGCGTTCGATCCGGCCATAAGTGAAAAGTCACAAAATAATCTTCTTATTCCACACCTGCACTGCAGAGGGTCGATTTCCGGCAAGGGTCAGCTCGTTGATCAGCCTTGTTCACTGTGAAGCCCAGCAAGAGTGTGTCACGCGGCACACAGCGTGTTCTTGACCGCACGCACCGCGCAATGCGCGCGTGCAGCTAACCCGCATGGAATCAAGGGATCTGTGAATGGCCGCCTCCGTGCCATAGAGAAGAGTGCTGCCTGAGGGCGGCGGAGGTGAAACAAACATGGCAGACCTGAAATCTTTCAACGCAACTCCAGTCAATAACAGTTCAACCAGGCGGGCACGGATGATTGGCGGCGCAGCAACCGCAGCGGCAACCGCGGTGCTGGCGCTGATGGTGGTGCTCGACTTTAACGGCTGTTCCAAAGCCAGCAACAAGAATGCGCAAGTGAGCCCCGCAAACCAGAACGTTTCTGGACCGAACACAGCAAGCCCAGTAGCGTCGATAAGCCAGCCCCTGGACCAACTGGAGAAGAAAGTGGAAGCGGTGATCGCGAAGAAAAAGGCGGTCAAGCGCGCCTCAACCGCAACCTACAAGAACAGCACCTACGGGATTTCATTCCGCTATCCCAAGACCTCCACCATGCTGACGCCGGACGCAGACACCAAAGATTCAGCCTGGCCTGATCCGGTAGCGATGAATTTTGCCGAGCCGGGTGGCGAGACGCTGAACACGCTGGTGCTGCCGGGAACGCGCGCTTCCTCTTACTTTAAGACGAGCGTGAACAAGGGCCTGACGGCGGAGCAGTGCAGCAAGTTTGCCTCTGTGCCGGAACCGACGGAAGCCGCAGTCAATCCGCCAGTTGATGGCACGGAAGCTTCCATCAATCCACCGGTTGACGCCGATGATGACTCGATTGTGCCGGTGAAAACGAACGTGCTGGGTGTGGAGTTTGCCAAGACGGAAAGCTTTACCGACCAGAGCGAGGCGCGTTACTACCATCACTTTGAAAACGGCGCATGCTATGAGTTTGCGCTGGGTGTGGAAGACGCTCCGGGAACAACCAAGCCGATAGACCATCTGCAGGTCTTTGACAAACTGGAACGGATCATTGCAACGGTGAAGATCAAGACTGAACCAGTTCCGGTGGTGGCCACCAGCGAGCCGGCGACGCCGACAGCGCCAGCCAGCAATCCTCAGCAGTAAAGAGGGAGTGAAATGGTAAAAAATAGCGGTGACACGCAGGCCAGGTTCTTGGCAAAGAGCCTGGCCGTTTTTAGTGGCTGCGAATTTTCATGGGCCGTGAATTGCCCGAAAGTATGCGAATTCGAAAGGCCCTTTGCCGCAGATTTGCGCAGATGCGCGCAGATCCGAGCAAGATTCAATACGC
>JBAVUZ010000954.1:0-2998 GCA_049697035.1 Candidatus Angelobacter sp.
GCAATACTCTCAGGCCGAAGAAAAGTTACAAGCGCTCATTGCCACTCAGGCTGAAAATCCCCAAGCCTGGTTCGATCTCGGATTCGCCCAAAGCCATCTCGGCAAGTCCCCCGACGCCATCTCCGCCTATAAAAAAGCCGTAGCGCTCGATCCCAAATGGTTTGAAGCGCAACAAAATCTTGGCCTCGCTCTCGCCAAATCCGGCGACCTCGCCGCCGCCTCTTCCGCTTTAAAAACGGCAGTCACGCTCAAGCCGACCGCCGGAGGCAAGCAGGCTCTCGCCGCGGCATGGCTCTCGCTGGCGCAAGTCACTGAAGAAAGCGCGCCGCAGGATGCGCTCGCAGCCTACCAAAAAGCCGTTGAACTTGATCCCACAAATTCTGAAGCGCAACTCGCCGCAGCCCGGCTGGCGGAGAACTCCGGAAATCTTTCTGCGGCTGAGCAGCAATATCTCAAGCTCGCCGAAGCCGGAAACAATGACAGCATCGAGCGCCTCATCGGCCTCTATCTCAAGCAAAAGCGCTTCTCCGACGCAGAAACCTGGCTGCACAAATACATTTCTGCCAATCCGCAGAACGCCGCCGCGCAACTTCAACTGGGCAAGGTGCTGGCTACAGAAAGCAAGACGCGGGAAGCAATCGCCACACTCGAACCTCTCTACAAAACTTCTCCCGATCCCAAACTCGCTCGCGCTCTCGCCAGCCTCTATCTTGAAAATAAGCAGTACCCTGCCGCCGCTGATCTGCTTCGGCCGCTGATCGCGCAGAGTCCCACCGACGCGCAGCTTCATCTCGACTACGGCACCGCCCTCATGCATCAGCTAAAGTATCCTGAATCGCAAACGATCTTGCTCAAAGCAATCCAACTCAACCCCAACCTTGTCCAGGCCTATTCTGATCTCGCTTATGCCGCAGAACAAAACAAGAACTATGAACTCACCATCCGCGCCCTGGACGCGCGCGCCAAGCTCCAGCCGGAAACTCCGGCCACATATTTTCTTCGCGCCACCGCGTACGATAATCTAAGGATGTATAAACCTGCGGCGGAAAACTATAAGCTCTTTCTGGGGGTCGCTGGCGGCAAGTTCCCAGATCAGGAATTTCAAGCCCGTCACCGGCTCAAGGCGATTTTACCCAACTGACAATGCCAAAACTCTTTTCCATCCTTATCCTGCTCTCACTTGCGCTCGCCGCCGGCGCGGAGCAAAAGACCGTTGACCAGCTCAAGGCTGAAGCGGAGAAAGCTGAGCCCGGCCAGCAGGGCCGGCTTTACGCTGAAATCGCCGACATGCTCGTCGCGGTCGCTGACAAGCAGTTTACTGACGGCGAATCTGTCAAAGGCCACGCCACCGTGCAGGAGATTCTGCAATACGCCACCAAGGCGCATGATCTCGCCATCCAGACGCGCAAGAAGATGAAGGAGACGGAAAAATCTCTTCGTGATTGCCACCGCCGCCTGGAAAACATGAAGCGCACCCTGGCTGCGGAAGACCGGCCAAGGGTTGAGGCCGTGGAAAAGGAACTGGAAAGACTTACTGAAGAAGTGCTTGAATCCATGTTCGCCCCGCCAGACAAGAAAAAGGACCACAAATGAAAATCGCGACCAGGATAATGTTGCTGTTGTTGCTGCTGAGCGTGGCTGCCTCCGCCAAAAGGCGCGACCCATTGACTGAAGCTGAAGCCGATCAGCTTCGTCAAGTGGCCATGGATCCTTACAATCGCATTAAGCTCATGCTCAAGTTTACTGAAGCTCGTCTCCTGGCCATTGACCAGGTCCGTCTCGATCCCAAGCAGGCGGCGGACCGCAGCAAGCAGATCCATGACCTGCTGGAAGATTTCGCCAGCCTCATGGACGAAATCAACGACAACCTTGATCAATATGAAGGTCGCCCGCTGGATAAAGATACTGTCAAGCAATATCACAAAGGCTTGAAGGAGTTGATTGACGCTGACGCGCGCTTTGACCAAAGGCTGAATGCGCTCAAATCAGCCAGTGAAACCGATCCTGTCACAAAAAAAGAAGCGCCAGATTTCCGCTTTGTCCTGCAGGATGCCATGGATTCACTCAAATCCAATGCGGATATGGCGCGTGAGTACATGGAAACTACGCACGATCAGAAAGGTTCTACTAAAAAATAGCTTTTTCTTTGCCCCGAGCCATGCGAGGGGACGCTATTGTGACATGAATCTAAGGTTGCCGATTCAGACGCGCGTATCCCACCATATCAAGTTGACAATAGGGGTTCCCTCGCTGCGCTCGGGATTAAAATAATGACCTCCACCCTCTCCGAACTTTTTGAGCAGGCATACCGCGACCTGCGCCCTCGCGCCCCTATGCCGGAATTTGAAATTCGTTTCTATCGCTTCGCCAATATCAATTGCACCATTCGCCTGCGCCAGGGACGCATCTTTGTCCGCCTCTCAGATCTTCTTGAAGGCGCTCCTGAACCAGTGCTTTACGCCATTCTCCATATCCTCATCGCCAAGCTCCATCGCAAGCCCGTTGACGCGGCCCATGCCGCGCGTTATCGAAGATACACCGGCAGTCATGCCATGGCGCAGAAGTCGCAACTCATTCGCCAATTGCGCGGACGCAAGCGCATTGAAAGTCCACAAGGCAAGCATTACGATCTCAACCGGATTTTTGACGATCTGAATCTTCGCTTCTTCCACGGCCTTATGGCTCGACCGCAAATGACCCGGAGCGGCAACAAGTCCCTGCGAAGCCTGGGCCACTATGATCCCGCGCATAACACCATCGTCATCAGCCGTGTTTTCGATTCCCCGCGTGTCCCGCTCTTTGCCATCGAGTATCTTGTCTATCATGAGATGCTGCACCTGCGGCATCCGGTCAAGCTGCGCGGCAGCCGCCGCGCCGTGCATCCCCCCGCGTTCCAGCAAGAAGAAAAACTCTTCCCACAATTCAAAGAAGCTCAGGAATTCTTGAAGCGTTTGGGAACACTCGACTAGCGGCAGATTCCCTGACACGTCATCGCAGT
>JBAVUZ010000955.1:0-2041 GCA_049697035.1 Candidatus Angelobacter sp.
CTTCAGGCGAGCCCTACCTGATTCATCCGCTGGAAGTGTCATTGGTGCTGGCGGACATGAAGCTGGATTCCACGGCCATCTCCGCCGGGCTGCTGCATGACGCCATTGAAGACACGGGCGTAACGCATGAAGACGTGCGCCGCGAGTTTGGCGATCAGGTGGTGCACATTGTTGAAGGCGTTACCAAGATCGACAAAATCAATCTGGCCAGCCGGGAAGAGCGCCAGGCGGAAAACGTGCGCAAGATGGTGCTGGCCATGGTGGATGACATCCGCGTGGTGCTGATCAAGCTGGCCGACCGCCTGCACAATATGCGAACGCTGAAGCACCTGCCGGAAGAGCGCCGGCAGCAGGTAGCGAAAGAGACGCTGGAAATTTACGCGCCGCTGGCGCACAGGCTGGGCATGGGCAAGGTGCGCGGCGAGTTGGAAGATCTTTCATTCCGCTACGTCGATCCCATTGGCTATGACCAGGTACGGACGGCCATCGAACAGCGCCGCAAAGCGGGTGAAGCTTTCCTGGCCAAGCTGGTGAAGATCCTGCAAGGCAAGCTCAAAGAAAACGGCGTTGACGCCAAGGTGGAGAGCCGGATCAAGCGGCTCTACAGCATTCATCAAAAATTATTGCGGCAGCGCATTACCGTGGATCAGGTTTATGACTTGCTTGCGGTCCGCATCATCACCAAGTCAGTCAAGGATTGTTACACAGTGCTGGGGGCGATCCACCAGATGTGGCGGCCGGTGCCGGGACGAATCAAAGATTTTATCGCCATGCCGCGGCCGAACCTTTATCAGTCACTGCATACGACGGTGATCACTGAAGACGGCCACCAGTTTGAAGTGCAGATCCGCACGGAAGAGATGCACAAGATGGCGGAAGAAGGCATTGCCGCGCACTGGAAATATAAAGACGGCAGCCCGGTGAGCGCCAAAGACGAACAGCGGCTGGCGTGGCTGCGGCAGGTCGTCGAGTGGCAACAGGACGTAAAGGATCCGAACGAATTTCTCTCCACGCTGAAGGTCGATCTTTACCCGGAAGAGGTTTACTGCTTTACGCCCATGGGCAAAGTTGTAATCCTGCCGCGCGATGCCAGCGCGATTGATTTTGCCTACGCGATCCACACTGAGGTGGGACATTCGTGCGTCGGAGCCAAAGTGAACGGGCGCATTGTGCCGCTGCGGAACAAGCTGCGCAACGGCGACGTGGTGGAGATCATGACGCAGCCGGGACACAATCCCAGCCGCGACTGGCTGGGCTTTGCCAAGTCCACGCGCGCGCGCAACAAGATACGGCACTGGCTGAACATCCATCAGCGCGAGCGGGCCATTGAGATCGGCAAGAAGCTGCTGGAAAAGCAGGCACGCAAATATCGGCTGGCGCTGAAAGATTTCAACGACAAGACCATGGACACGATTGCCAAGGAGTACGGATTGGGCGGCGGACAAGACTTGCTGGCGGGCATCGGCTATGGGAAATATTCAGCGCGGCAGATACTGGCAAAGCTTTCACCGGAAATTTCAGAGCAGACGCCCGCAGCGGAAGAAGCGCCGAAGGCCGGGAGCACGCTGGGGACGGTGATCCGGCGCGTGTTTGGCCAGAGCGCCGACACAGGCGCGATCAAGGTAAAAGGCTACAACGACCTGCTGGTATATCGCGCGCGATGTTGCAATCCGATCCGCGGTGAAGCGATTGTGGGCTATGTAACACGCGGCAAAGGCGTGGCCGTGCACGCTGTAAGCTGCCCCAACGTGAACAACCTGATGTATGAAGCCGATCGCCGCATCGCCGTGGAATGGGCCAAGCCACTTAAGGTTGACAAGACCGATGGCCGCGGAATGTATCCGGTAAAGCTGACGGTTTTTTGCGATGACCGTCCGGCCATGCTGAAGCAACTGACCGCCGTGATTTCCGATGACAATACCAATATCCGCAACATTGAAGCACGCACCGCCGATAGCCAAGCGACGATCGACATTGTGATTGATATTGAGGACGTGAAGCACCTGGAGCGCGTGATCGGCGGGTTGAGAAAGATTCCGGG
>JBAVUZ010000956.1:0-15787 GCA_049697035.1 Candidatus Angelobacter sp.
AATCAAGCGAAGCTGCTGAGCGGGTTGGAGCGAAGCGACATAGAACTTAGGCGCGCGAATCTCCTCCAGCAATATTGAATTCCCCCAAAATTGCTTTTGAAAACAGGATAATGGTTTCGAACGGGACAATTAGAGGACGTTCAACGGTTCATACACGGGACCCACATATGGCGCTTGCGGTGGAAGTTGCCGGCAAAACCGACGTCGGGTGCGTGCGCACGAATAACGAAGACAATTTTGGCTTCGATTCGCGCTATGGCATTTTTGTGGTCTGTGACGGCATGGGCGGGCAGGCTGCCGGCGAAGTCGCCAGCAAAATGGGCGTGGATATTCTGTTGGATTATTTCCGAAACCAGCCTTCTGGCGCGGCAAAGCCATCGCTGAACGGACAAAACGGTTCTTCCGCGGCGCAGAGCCTGGCCAACGCGATCCAACTGGCCAACAAGACAATTTTTCAAGCCGGGCAGCAACAGAACGGGCGCAACGGCATGGGTTCAACCATGGTTGCGGCGCTGGTGCGGGGAAACTCGCTGGCCATCGCCAACGTAGGCGACAGCAGGATCTACTTGGTCCGCCAGGGCACAATCCAGCAGCTCACGCAGGACCATTCGCTGGTCATGGAACAGGTGCGGCGCGGATACATCACGCTGGAACAGGCGCAGCAGTCAGAGATGCAGAACATCATTCTGCGCGCGCTGGGTTCAGAAGAAGTGGTTGAGGCCGATATAGAAGACCTCGTCGCGCTCCCTGGCGACGTTCTGGTAATGGCCTCAGACGGGCTCACGCGTTATGTGCCCGATGAAGACATTCTAAAGATCGTGCAAGGCCCCCGCGGCCTGCAACAGGCCTGCGGTGAATTGGTAAGGAAGGCCAGGGAATGCGGTGGCGATGACAATATCACCTGCTTGCTGGTGAGGATCGTCGACCGGCCCTGGTATCAAAAAATCTTGGGAAAGCTGTTTTTCGGAGGCCCGCAATGGCAAAACTCTATTTGAAATTTGAGCAGAACGGCCAGGTATTGAAAGAAGTCTTTCTGTCGCAGGCGGCAACTACCATTGGCCGTCTGCCGGACAACAGCGTGCAGATAGACAATCTTGCCGTTTCCGGCCACCATGCCCGCATCACGTGGGAAAAAGACCACTACATTGTGGAGGACCTCGGCTCGCTCAACGGAACTTACGTCAACAATGAGCGCGTGGGCAAGGCTACGTTGAAAAACGGCGATCAGGTCAAGATCGGCAAACATTTGGTGGAATTCAAGCATGAAAGCTCGGTGCCAAATTTTGCTGTGGCAGCCGTCAAGGCCGGGCCGTCCGCGCCAAAACTTGAGGCTACCATGATGCTGGATACCAAGCAGGCGCGTGAAAAGCTTGCCGATAAGAACGCTCCTTCGGCGGGATCAGGCCCGCTGGGAATTTCGCGCCCAGCGTGGATGGCCGACCCATTTACTGCCGCCAAGGACCGCCTTGGCATGCTCAGCATCCTGGAAGGGAAGACTGATCAGGAGAAATACGTTCTTACCGGCAAGATGACCATGATCGGCAAGTCCAGCATGGCGTCCATCAAGCTGAAAGGCTTTTTTGCGCCCACCACGGCAGCCCTAATCAGCAAGCGCGACAACAAATATTTCATCTCTCCTTCAGAGAGCAAGGCCAAGGTGAAGATCAACGGCGAAGAAGTCATAAGCCAGCGCGAGCTGAATGCCGGAGACGTAATTGAAGTAGGAAAAGTGAAAGCCGCATTCAGCTTTCAGGATTGAGCTTCCAGTACTGAATCTGCTATTTAGTTCTCTCCATCACCAGCAAAGTGCGGTCGTCCTGTGCCTCAGTGTTGCCGCCAAAGGACTGGACGGCATCGAAGATCTTGCGGATCGGGTCCTCGCTGCACAGGAAATCAGCTATCAAGTGGGTGCCAAATTCCGCTCCTTCGGCATTTTCCGTCTCGCTGATCCCGTCTGTCAGTATGCAGAGCCGCGATCCGGCAGACAACTCGCGCTCGATCACGTGAAAACCAACCTCGGGAATCAGTCCCACCGGCATGTCGCCATCTTCAACATGGATGACTTTTCCATCCTGAGCAAGAATGGCGGGAACGTGGCCGCAGTTCACCAGGGCAAGCTTGCCATCGCGGTTGAGCTGCGCCGCCAGCAGCGTAGCGTACTTCTGCCCGGCCACGCGCGAACACAGAAATGTATTGACTGAAGCAATAGCATCCACCAGCCGGGCGCCGCTGGTCATCTGTGCGTAAAACATGCCGTGAATCACTGACGCAAGCAGCGCTGCCGAAATTCCTTTGCCGGAAACGTCGGCCACAATCACCGTTACCGCATCGGGTGAAACGTGGACATCAAAAAAATCACCGCCCACTTCGCGGCAGGGAATGCTGCACGCATTCACCCGGACGAAATCGTTCTCTACCTTTGAAGCCGAAGTAAGGCTGCGCTGGATGGACGCGGCAATGTCCATTTCTTTGCGGTATTGCAGCGCGGTTTGTTCCGCCGCCACCAATTTTGCGCTCTCCAGAACCGCCGCACACTCACTCGCCAAGGCGCGCAGCACTTCATGGCTCACGCCGGAAAGATTCAGTGAGACGGAGCGGCTGTCCAGGTACAGCACGCCATCGGCCTGGATGGGCAAGGTGCCACGCTGCCGTGCCCTTAGCGGAATGGCAATGATTGTCCTGAGCTCATTCATCACAATGCTTTGCCGTTCGGCCAGCGCTTGCTGCTTTAAAGCGTCACCGGTAATGAATTCCGCCGCTGAGGCCAGGGCTTCTTCCACTACTGAATGGGAAACTCTCACGTCATTGGTCAGGCTCGCGCCGTTATTGTCCCGCCCACATGCCAGGACCGCCCGGCCGCCCTTTGCCGCATCTTTCAAGTAGACAAAACCACGCTCGGCTTTGGTGATTCTCAAGGAATAATCGAGCATGTTGCCAAGCACTTCATTCAACACCACGCCGCCACTGGTGAGGCTGCGGGCGGCTTCAAGAAACAGGCGTAGTTTTTCCAGGTCAGATGTATCGGATTGTGAAACCAGCCGTGAGAGCAGAAGATTGGTGGAGTTATTTGTAGTGTGCGAGCTCGCCTCGCCGTGGCGAAAGACAATTCTTATCCCGGACACGCCGAAGGTAACTTCATCGTTATTTTTGAGCTTGGCGCGCTGACATCGTGAGCCGTTTACGAACGTGCCATGGCGGCTGTCACAATCCACAATGTAGAATTCAGCGCCTTCAATTAGCACTTGGGCGTGCTGGCGAGAGATTTTCAGATCAGCAATGGTCGCATCGCATCCGTCGGCGCGGCCCAGCGTAAAAGGCGATTTGGTGACGACGATCTGGCGCTGCGTCCCCGCCACTTCAATCAGGAGCGTTGCTTCTTCGGTATGTGATGTGGCCGCAAGTGCCATGTAGGAATTCTATTCTTGTTGCGCGAATTATAACCTGCTCAACACGCCGATTTCGCGGTCCAATCGAATCCTGAATGCGGCCCCGCGCTACCGAGCTCCTTGTCGGCTATGCAACGGATTTCATTAATTAGAGAAATCCGGGCGTGTTGAAGACACACACCACTGTTATGCTAGTGATCGGAAGCATCATTTTTCTCCGGGTTCCTCTACATCGCTATCCTCAGTCAATCCGACATCGCAACCAAGCCGCTTGACCGCGTTCCCGAGAAAACCGACTGGCGAGCCATGGCAATGGTCTCAATGCTGTTTTTTGCCTGGGGCTTTCTCACTTGCCTGAATGACATTCTGATCCCGCATTTAAAGAATATTTTCGACCTGAATTACACAGAAGTCATGCTGGTGCAGTTTGCTTTCTTTTCTTCTTATTTCCTGTTCTCCATGCCGTCGGGAAAGATTGTTGAGTGGATCGGCTACAAGCGGTCCATGGTGGCGGGCCTTCTCACCATGGCCACGGGCGCTTTTATGTTTGTTCCGGCCGCGTCAATCCCATCGTTCCCGCTCTTTCTTACGGCTTTGATTGTGCTGGCGGCGGGCATGACCCTCTTGCAGACATCCGCCAATCCCTATGTGGCGATCCTTGGCCCGCCGCGCACCGCCTCCAGCCGCTTGAATCTCACACAGGCTTTTAATTCGCTGGGAACCACACTGGCCCCACGATTTGGAAGCTGGCTCATCCTGGGTGCCGCGCTGGCGCCTGCCGGCATTGAAGTCATGCGTGCCATGAGCATCGACCAATTGCATAGCTATCGGATTCAGCAAGCTGCGTCTGTCAAAGGACCATATATCGGACTTGCTGTGGCGTTGATTCTGCTCGCGGCGACTGTGGCATGGTTCAAGTTGCCGGTCATTGAATATGCAGAAGCTCATGGTCACGCGACCGGTAGTATCTGGAGCCATCGTCGGCTTGTGCTGGGTGCGGTGGGAATATTCGTTTACGTGGGCGCGGAAGTCGCCATCGGCAGCTTGATGACCAACTATTTTACCCAGAAGGAAATTGGCGGCCTGTCACTGCAAGACGCTGCGGGATACCTGCAGTATTACTGGGGCGGCGCGATGGTCGGCCGGTTTGTTGGCTCAGTGTTGCTGCAAAGATTTAGAACGCAGAAGCTGCTGGGTTTCAATGCGATTGTGGCCGCGCTGCTGGTGACAACTTCCATGCTGACTTTCGGACATGTCGCCATGTGGACCCTTATTCTGGTCGGCCTGTTCAACTCCATTATGTTCCCCAGCATTTTTACTCTGGCCATTGCCGGTCTCGGACCGCTCACGGGAAAAGCATCGGGCTTGCTGGTAGCGGCCATTGTCGGAGGCGCGGTGGTTCCTGAACTGCAAGGCTTTCTGGCCGACCACATCGGTATCCATCACGCGTTCATCCTGCCGGTGCTTTGCTATGGATATATCCTCTTTTATTCAACGCGCACAGCGTCGAAAAATGTGAGCATCGTCCAATGAACATTGATCCTCCCGAGTTGCTTGAGGCAGTTGAACTATTGTTTAGTGGGGATCGTTCAGCGTCGGTTATAGAAGTGCTGAAGCGTTTTGCCGAAGCTGGAAATCCAAAAGCGCAATGTAACCTCGCAACCTGTTATCACCTTGGTATGGGAGTTAAAGTTGATATCCATGAAGCCATAAGGCTCTACGAGATTGTCGCCGCTCAAAATATCCACGAAGGTTATCTTTCGGCGATAGCGTGCAACAATGTCGCAGGGATCTTTGCGCTTGGCGCCCACGACATATCTCCGAACCCGCAAAAGGCCGAGGAATATCGTGCGTTATGCCGGTCTCTCGGTTTCCCCATGGCCCTTTAAGCGCTGGCACCTTTAAAATTGGTATATCGCCTTATTATCTTAGAGAGCCGAGATAACGCGTTGATGTGAGGAGTGTCGATGTATTTTGAGCAGTTTTATCTGGGATGCCTGGCGCATGCTTCTTACATGCTGGGATCTGAAGGCGAAGCCGCGGTTGTAGATCCGCAGCGCGACGTGGAGATTTACCTGAAGGCCGCGGAGCAGCAGGGCCTGAAAATCCGCCACATTTTTGAAACTCATCTCCATGCCGATTTCGTCTCCGGCCATCTGGAACTGGCGAAGCGTACCGGCGCAAAAATTTATATTGGCGCACATGCCGGCGCAACATTTCCGCATGTGGCTTTGCATGATGGATCAGAAGTGCGATTCGGCAAGCTGCATGTTACTGCCCTGGAAACTCCTGGCCATACTCCTGAAGGAGTTTGCCTGGTTGTGACCGATGAAGAAAAGTCCCGTGACCCGTGGGCGGTTCTCACGGGCGACACCTTGTTCATCGGCGACGTAGGCCGACCCGATCTTTCCAAAACGCATACACCGCAGCAACTGGCTGGCAATCTCTATGACAGCCTGCATGAAAAGCTAATGAGACTTGGCGATCAGGTGCTGGTGTATCCAGCGCACGGCGCTGGTTCACTGTGCGGACGCAGCATGCGGGCGGAGCGGTCGTCCACCATTGGAACGGAAAGGCTGACCAATTACGCGCTTCTAATCAAGTCACGGGAAGAATTCGTCCACCAGCTAACCGAGAATCTCCCATCGCGTCCCGAATACTTTCTTGAGGACGCACAGATCAACCGCGCCGGTGCTCCTGCGCTTTCGGAATTAGATGATCTTCCGCCGATTACAGCGGCAGAGCTCAACGGCCTGTTGCAACAAGGCGTATTTGTGCTTGACGTCCGCTCCAACGCGGATTTTGCCGCGGCCCACGTACCCGGCTCCGTCAACATTGCCCTGTCTGGTCAGTTTGCCTCATGGGCTGGAGCCATCATGGGTCTGAGCGCGCGTCCAGTCTTGGTCGCCGATACCGCGGAGCAATATGAGGAAGCGCGGCTTCGTTTGGCGCGTGTAGGCATTGAAGATCCGCGCGGATTTTTGCAAGGCGGCATTGCCGCGTGGAAGCAGGCTGGGTTCCCAGTGGCCGCAGTGCCGCAGATCACCGTGCAGGAGTTATCGCATCAACGAAGCGGGCATTTGCAGGTGCTTGATGTACGTCGCGAACCGGAGTGGCATACAGGACATATCGAAGGTGCGGAATGGTTCCCATTGGATAATTTCAAGATTTCTGCGCCAGAGCTCGATCCCTCAGCGCCGGTTGCGGTCCATTGCCAGGGCGGATATCGCAGCATGATCGCCTGTAGCCTTCTGCAACGTGCGGGAATTGAAAACGTGATGAATGTCATGGGCGGCTTTGAAGCATGGAAGCAGGCCGGACTGCCGGTCGAGATGCCGGTAGAGGCGAAGGTTTAACCATTACGGCGACGAAACGGTGTTGTCGGCCATCCAAGACGCGTTCAATTCCTGTACACTAAGCGCGATTCCTTGAGGAACTGCCGAATGCGTCTTAACAGATTTCTATCAGCTATACTTTTGCTCTCTTCCGCAATATTCATCCAATGCTCCGCGCAAGACCAGCCTGGACAAAAACCGAAAAAGCCCGGTATCGCCAACCCGGTGGCGGTGATCGACGATAAGCCGGTTACTGCGCTGCCTTATACCCCAAGCCTGGATTTGCCGTCGATGGATAAGTCGGCCGATCCGTGTGTTGATTTTTATCAGTACACATGTGGCGGCTGGATGAAGAACAACCCCATCCCAGCCGACCAGGCTGCATGGAGCGTTTACGGCAAGCTGACTGTCGATAACCAACGCTTTCTTTGGGGCATTCTTGACGAACTGGCGAAGAAGACGACCGGCCGCACAGCGACGCAACAGAAAATTGGCGATTATTTTGGCGCATGCATGGATGAGGCCGCTGTGGAGAAGCTGGGTGCGGCCCCCTTGAAACCGGCTCTGGATGATATTGCCGCCCTCAAAACCAAGAAAGATCTGGCCGTGCTGCTGGGGCGTGAGCATCTGGCCAATTCTACTGATGGACTGTTATTCGGCTTCGGCTCTGACCAGGACTTTTCTGATTCCAATCAAGTCATCGCTTTCGCCACTGCCGGCGGCCTGGGCCTGCCGGATCGCGACTATTACACCAAGCCAGAGGCGAAGTCAGAAGAAATCCGGCAGAAATATCTTGTTCATGTACAGAAGATGCTGGAATTGCTGGGCGATTCACCGGAAGCGGCCAAACGCGAGGCTGCCATCATCATGAAGATTGAGACTGCGCTGGCCAAGGCTTCGCTCACCCGCGTGGAGCAGCGTGATCCGCACAATCTGTTCCATAAAATGGACCGCAAGCAGCTTCAGGCGCTCACCCCGGATTTCGATTGGAATACTTATCTCAAGACAACCGGGATTGACCAGGTAAGCACATTCAACGTGACCGAGCCAAAGTTCTATCAGGAGTTGGACCACCAAATCCAGAGCAACAGCCTTGACGATCTGAAAACGTATCTGCGCTGGCATGTTGCCAATGCCAATGCGCCTTATCTCTCTTCAAAGTTTGTGCAGCAGAATTTTGATTTTTACTCCCATACGCTGCTCGGCGTGGAGCAGATTGCTCCGCGATGGAAGCGCTGTGTCAGGCTGACGGACCAACAATTAGGAGAAGCTCTGGGCCAGGAATTTGTGAACCGCGCTTTCAGCCAGGAAACGAAGCAGAGCACACTGAAGATGACAAAGCTGATTGAGCAGGCTATGGAAGACGATATCAAGCAGCTCACATGGATGGGCCCGGAAACCAAGAAGCAGGCATTGGAAAAGCTGCATTCCGTGGTGAACAAAATCGGCTACCCGGACAAATGGCGCGACTATAGTTCTGTCGAGGTCAAGCCAGATGATTTTGTGGGGAACGTGCATCGCGCCACCATGTTTGAGTCGCGTCGCCAGTTGGCAAAGATCGGTAAACCACTGGATCGGGGCGAGTGGGGCATGACGCCGCCAACCGTGAATGCTTACTACAATCCCCAGATGAATGACATCAATTTTCCGGCGGGCGTTCTGCAGCCGCCGCTCTATGACCCCAAGATGGATGATGCTCCTAATTATGGCAATACTGGCGGCACAATTGGCCATGAATTGACGCATGGCTTTGACGATCAGGGACGCCAGTTTGACGCCAAGGGCAATCTGCGCGACTGGTGGACCAAGGAAGATGGCGCGCAATTTGAAAAGCGCGCGCAATGCATCGTGGACCAGTACGCGGGATACACGATTGTGGACGATATCAAAATCAACAGCAAACTCACAGAAGGCGAAGACGTTGCCGATCTGGGTGGGCTGATTCTGGCGTACATGGCGTGGCAGGCTGATATGAAAGGAAAGCAACTGGAAAATCGTGACGGCTTTACGCCGGATCAGCGTTTCTTTATCGGCTATGCGCAATGGGCTTGTGAAAACCAGCGTCCGGAAAACCTGCGCGCCAATGCCATCACCAATGAACACTCTCCGGGCAAATATCGCGTGAATGGCCTGGTGGTGAACATACCTGAATTCCAGCAGGCTTTCAGCTGCAAAGCCGGCCAGCCCATGGTCCGCGAGAATCGTTGCCGCGTGTGGTAGCTCACCCGCAAATTCGTCCCGGCAAGACTTTGCTGGAAGTCTGCATTGATTCAGTGGAGTCTGCCATTAATTCAGAGCGTGGCGGCGCTGACCGGGTTGAACTGTGTGCAGGCCTTTATGAAGGCGGCATCACGCCCAGCGCAGGCATGATTGCCGCTGTGCGCAAGAAAATTGCCATTGGCTTGCACGTAATGATCCGCCCGCGAGGCGGGGATTTTTGTTATAGCGAAGACGAGTTCGGCATCATGCAACGTGACATCCTGATCGCAAAACAGCTTGGTGCAAATGGTGTTGTATTCGGCATCCTGAATACCCATGGCATGGTGGATAAGGACCGTATGCGCCAGTTGATTGATATGGCGCGTCCGCTTAAGGTTACCTGTCATCGGGCCTTCGATATGTCATGCGATCTGGAGCAGGCGTTGGAAGACATGGTCGCCGTTGGCGCGGACCGCATTTTGACCTCCGGCAGCAAAAGAAGCGCCGTGGACGCAATGCCTACCCTCAAGCATCTGGTAGAGCAATCGGACGGACGGATTTCCGTCATGGTTTGCGGCGAACTCTCCATTGCTAATGTGAAAGCAGTGCTCGGGTATTCCAATGCCACTGAGGTCCATGCCGGCCTGGGTACCACCGTGACCAGCACGATGAAGTTTCGCAATCAGAAGATTGAGATGGGCTCGCTCCCCAACCGCGAATATCAGCACGAGGTGGTTAAAGAAAGCAGCGTGCGTGAACTCAGGGCCGCCATCGATAGCCTCTAAGTTTCCAGACCTTCCAATATAAGCCTTTTATACTCCAATTCTTCGCCTTTGACTGCCAGGATGGCCATACTTTTGTGGTTTAAACGTCCATTTGATAACACTAAAATAGGGACTAGCGTCTCACAATAGGGCAGATGGATCTTTCTTTCGAACAGGACCGGCAGGAATGGAATACGCTGACGCAGAGCCATCCAGCTAGGCGTCGCCGCTGGAGCTTCTCAGTCTGGACTTCGTCCGCAATCCACCTACTGGTTATTGTGGTGCTGTGCTGGCCTACCCTTCCTGTTTTTGTGAGACCTGCCCTCATTGCGCGCGGAGAAGGCGGCAGTGCGACTCCGTCATCGGTCGTACTATACGTTCCGAATGATCTTCAGATAGCCGCGTCAAGCAGTCCTCCTCTTCTCTCGCTGCCAGCTGCAGCGCGCAAGAAGCCTCAAAAAACCAAGCTTCGCAAGCGCAATAATGTAGTTGAAGAGGCAGACAAGACCCCGAATCAGGCTGAGGTCGGTTCTGAAAATGGCTCGGCCTATGATGGTCTCGGAAGCGGTGACGAGGTTAAGCCCGCGCTGCCTGTGGCCTTCCAAGATCTCAAGATTTTCCGATCAGAGCTGCCCAGCGGTATCCAGGGCGATGTAATCGTGGAAATCACGATTGATGCACAGGGTGCTGTGGTAGAGGAACGGCTTCTTCAAGGGCTTGGACATGGCGTTGACGACCGCGTGATCGCGGTTTTGCGGGACTGGCGCTTTCATCCGGCAACAAGGAATGGCGTGGCGATTCCATCCAAGCACGACGTGCATTTCCATTTCCCCAGTTAGGTTCTTTACTGGTATCCGGAATGGTTGCGAACTCGTTTAAAGATCGTATGCCGATGCTTATCTAGAATAAACATTGCCCTATATATTGCCGTGCAAAACAAACAGCATGTTCATGATTGCTCAATATCTCTTAGATCTAAAATGAATAGGCCATGGCGCTGGCATCCATAGGAGATAAGTCTACTCAAAATAAGCTGGAATCCCCAGCAAGTTAACCATGCCCCTCGATTTGGCATAGCCGTGCTGCTGCAGAAAGCCCTCTTTTGTCTAACGAAAAATACCTTTCAGGAGATGGAATCAGCATAGCTTTAACGCCTCCGTTTCGCGGACCAAAAGCCCGGATATGCCGCGTCGGATACGTGTCGAACAGCAGCTTTCGATCTGTTTTATATTGCAGCAACTGTGTATGAAAAATTTTAATTTAAAAATCAAGAAGCCAGTTCTACGTAAATGACCAGCAGCAGAATGCGATAAGAGCAACAACTATACATTTTCTTTAAACCGTGAATTGCAAAATTAAATTAGGAAATATGCCATGGAAACTTAATGCTCCTCCACTTTCGTCGTAATCGACCGAAAGCTATTTAGCAAATAGGCCCAGGAAATGGCGGAGCTATTGCTCGCTTTAGGGGAGTTCTAGCCTAATTCGCCTTGCAGGATAGATTCTGCGCTGGTAGCATGCTCTCGGAAGGAGCTATATGGATACGCAACAGATTATCTCGGAGCTAGAATCAGAAAGAGACCGCCTGGAGCAGGCTATTTCCGCTCTTCGCGGTTCGATGAATGGCCGTCGTGGCATTGCCGCTGTGGGTGGCGGCAGGCGCGGACGCCGGCATTTGAGCGCGGCTGCTAAAAAGCGCATTTCAGAAATGATGAAAAAGCGCTGGGCTGAAAGAAAAAGAGCTGCCAAAGCAGCCTGAAAAGTAAGAGGCAGGTAGAGATAAGGTATAAAGGGGGCCGCTACGAAGCGGCCCTCTTTATTTGTGGCCCAGAATTCTCACGTCTTTATACTTATTTATGCACTGTTGCCGGAGCGGTTTGAGTTTGTCGCCGCAAACGTCTATAACCGATCTTCTGTGTATTTTTTTCGGGTGGTGCAATGATCGCTAAGGCGGTTCTGTTCATTCTCTCAGTGGCATGTCTGTGTCCGATCCATTTGCGGGCGCAGGATAACTATGAGATCCAGGTCTATGGCGCGGACACGGTCGAGCCCCATAGCACCATGGTGGAATTCCATACCAACTGGACCGCTGAGGGCGAAAAAAGTGTGGTGAACGGTGTCCGTCCCACGAACCATGCCGTGCATGAAACCATTGAGATCACTCAGGGATGGAATGACTGGTTTGAGACCGGCTTTTATATCTTTACCAGTGCCCGCTCGGGTGATGGCTGGGACTGGGTTGGAGACCATATACGCCCGCGCTTCCGCATTCCGGAGAAGTGGCATTGGCCGGTGGGTTTGAGTCTTTCGAATGAGGTTGGGTATCAACGCCATAGCTTTTCAGCCGACACATGGACGTGGGAGATGCGCCCGATCATTGATAAGAAGATTGGCCCCTGGTATCTCTCCTTCAATCCCACTATCGATAAATCCCTGCACGGTGATAACGCCAGCCAGGGGTTTGAGTTCTCCCCCAACGCAAAAGTGTCTTATGATTTCTCAAAGGTCGTGGCCGGCGGCCTGGAATATTACGGGTCTCTGGGGCCAATCGGCAGCTTTGATCCCGTGGCAGAGCAGCAACAGCAGTTTGTTCCCTCCATTGACCTGAATGTATCGCCAGACTGGGAGATCAATTTCGGTGCTGGATGGGGTGTGACCCGCTCTACCGACCACTTGATCATCAAAGCCATCATCGGAAGGAGATTCAACTGGAAGAAGACTTGATGGCGGCCGACGCTTGGCTATAATGCTCGGCTGCAAATGAGAGGTGCCAGTTGCGCGTAATTGTTCCCTTACTTTTGGTTTTTCTGATGACCTATAACGCTTCCAGTCAAGACCGTTCCTATGGTCGTTCTATCGTGATGACGGACCGGGGCATTGTGGCTACGAGCCATTATCTGGCTTCACAAGCTGGCGCCCAGACTTTGGCCCACGGCGGCTCAGCCATGGATGCGGCCATTGCCGCCAATGCTGTTCTGGGCGTGACTGAGCCCATGATGAATGGGATCGGCGGCGATCTCTTCCTGATTTATTGGGACGCAAAAGCGGGAAAACTCTATGGACTGAACGCCAGCGGCTGGGCACCGCAAAAGCTGACGATCGAATTTCTGGCCAAACATGGAATCACGGCCATGCCGCATGACGGCATTCACAGCGTTACCGTTCCGGGGGCTGTGGATGGCTGGAGCCAGGCGCATAAGCGTTTTGGGCGGCTGCCCTGGAAAGATTTATTCACCCCGGCCATTTATTACGCCGAACACGGTTATGCGCTTCCGGAAATCATCCAGGATTACTGGGCCGCCGAAGAAGGCAAGCTTGGCAAAACGGCAGAAGCGAGAAGAGTGTTTCTTCCCGGTGGCAAAGTGCCGGAGTTGGGCGCAACGTTCAACAATCCTGACATCGCAAAAGCGTTGCGGCTGATAGCGGAAAAGGGCCGGGATGCTTTTTACAAAGGCGAGATTGCCCAGGCTATCGTGCATACTTCCGCTGCCATGGGCGGCGCCATGGAGTTGCAGGACCTGGCGGATTTTTCGGCCGAATGGGTTGAGCCGATCTCAACCACCTATCGTGGCTGGAAGATTTACGAGCTTCCACCGAACGTCCAGGGCATGGCCGCTCTGGAAATGCTCAATATCATGGAAACCTTTCAGCCAGACAAAGACGGCCCAAGGGGCGTGGTAGAGCTCCACAAGAAAATTGAGGCCATGAAACTCGCCTATGCCGATCTCTATCACTATAACGCCGATCAGCGCTTCGCCGCGGTTCCGGTGGCTGGTCTGCTGGATAAGGGATATGCAAAAGAGCGAGCCGCAAAAATCAATCCTGAAAAAGCCAATTGCAATCCAGGCGCCGGTCATCCCGCCGCCAGCGATACGACTTACCTCGCGGCCGTGGATAAAGACGGGAACATCGCCTCGCTGATCCAAAGCAATTACTCGGCGTTCGGCTCCGGCGTGGTGGTAAATGGTATGGGCTTTGCGTTGCAGAATCGCGGCGCTTTGTTTTCGCTGGACCCTTCCCACCCCAACGCATTGCAGCCGCGCAAACGTCCTTTCCACACGATCATTCCGGCCTTCATGGAGCGCGGTGATGTGCACATCGGATTCGGCATCATGGGCGGGGCCAATCAGCCTTTGGCGCATGCCCAGTTCGTTTCCAACCTTGTCGACTACGGAATGAATATTCAGGGAGCGTTGGAAGCGCCGCGCTTTACTGTTACAGGCGGCGAGGTCAGTTGCGATATTTTGATTGAGTCGCGGGTTGCGCCGGACGTAATCCAGGCTTTGCGACAGAAAGGCCATAATCTGATTGTCCGCGCCGAATACACCGCACTTATGGGGCGTGGTCAGGCGGTGATGCACAACTCGAAAACAGGGATGAATTGGGCGGCTTCTGATCCGCGCGCCGACGGCTCCGCCGAGCCCGAACCAATGCACTAGCAAAAACGGCAGCCCAGGTACGAGCTGCCGTTCTTCCGACGAAGGAGCGCCCTCAGAGCGCCTTGGAGAAAATCAAAATTACTGCACGTTCACGTTTTCCGTGAGGCGATAAAGCTTGCCTGCCGTGTCCCACGCCTGGATCACCAGGACGTGAGTGCCTTTGGCAGCGGAAACCGGCTGGTCAAAGGTCGGCCCGGAAGACGCGCCTACCTGTACGCCATCGACGTAAGCCTTCATGGCCGTGATCGATGCGGTATTGTTCTGTACGCTGGCGTTCACCCGGAACGGAGACTGAACATCGTCACCATCATTAGGAGTGGTTTGATAGATGCCCGGGTTGCAAGCGCCTCCCTTAGGCGGACAGTCAGCCTCATAATAGGTTTTGATGCTGACGCTGCTCTTGTAAACAGTGTTTTGAGTGTCCCACGCTACGACCGTAAGCGTATGGGTTCCGGCAGGGGCATTTACGCCTCCGGCGACCACGCTGGTCTGCCCGGAAGCTGGCGCGAAATCGAAAACGTCAGTGCTGTCCAGGTAAGTCCGGACAAACTTTATGGCTGTGTTGCCCTTGAATCCGGCGGAGAAGCCGAGGTTGTTGGAAACCACCGAGCCGGTACTTGGGGCGCAGATGCGAACGCCAACGCCGGTGACCGGGCAGGTAAACGGCAGATTTCCGGTCACGCCGAAGTATTCTGACGCCTGATAAAGCCGGCCAAAGTCGTCCCAGGCATTGATGACCAGATGATGTGTTCCGTTGGCGACGCCGCCCTCAAACAAGCTGAGCGAACCGCCGCCATTCTGGAAAATCAGTTTGCCATCGATATAGACCTTCATATTGGTAATGCTGCCGGATATCGGATTGGCTGTCGCTTCAAAATGCGGAACCTGATAAATGGTGGAATTGGCGCTGGGCTGGCAAATGGCCAGGTGGCCGCTAGCCGGCTCAGGGCAGGCAGCGGAGGCTTGCAAAGAAATGCAGATTGCGAACGCGATGAGCGCGAAGCTGATCTTAAGACTGTGCAGGGATGGGAACTTCATGACTGATGGGGCCCTCTAAAACCGGAAATTGAAAGAACGCTATGCATGGGTAAAAGCAATTTAAAAGCCAAGTTGCTGCTCTCTGAAATTTTCTTCAACAAACAGAGTAGCTGCATGAAAAAGACAAAGATGAGCACCGAAGTACCGAAGGAGAGTAGATGAAGGGCAAAGGCGGTTTTACGATTGCCGGAATCCGTCCACTGGCTTTAGACTTCATGCGCCCATAGTAGAGCTATGTCTCATCGCTGGCTGTGACCTGGGTCACCTGAGCTGCTCAATTCCAAATTGAATTCTCATCGATAAGATGGAGGAGGAACCTCAGGATACTGGGACATAAGGGTATTTTCTCGAAACGATCAAAATGTGTTGAATTTCAATCATCGCCACCAGGAGGGACGATTCCGCCAAAGCCACAGAGCTCATCGTGGCGCAGACCTGTTCTGCAGATACAAGGGCTCGGCTCCGCTGCCGCATGCCGTTAGCTGCGATGCTTCATGGAGCAAGTCCTACCGCGTCAATGTCACGCTTTAGCCAAGCCTACGCTCATGCCAATCGCAAGACTTGGTCTTGGAAGCCCTCGGATAAAGAGAAAGGATGTGGAAGCAGGCTGCTGCAAATGCCCATAC
>JBAVUZ010000957.1:0-3879 GCA_049697035.1 Candidatus Angelobacter sp.
TGGCAACGCCACTCCAGCCCTGAATGCAGTGATGCATCGTGATGTGTTCGACCATCCCTAACTTCTCGATATCCGCAAGCGAAAGCACAACCGGGTTTTCGACCAGGCCGCCTACCTGCAGGTTGAAAGCCTGAAAGCCGTGCTGGGCGAGACGTTTCCAGTCTTCCCGCACCGGCACCTTCCCATTGGGCCAGAAATACGGCGAGATGTCCTGCTCTGAATAGTTCTGGCGCGGAACGAGCCGGTTCAACGTGAGCAGTTGCATGGGGTACGTCACCGACTTCAGCGCATGCTGCAAACCACGCGGATGGTTCCAGGAAATGTAGTGCGTTGCGATCCATGAGAGAACCACCACACCGATCCCCACGAATCCTAGATACATGCCCATATGCCCCTGATCATCCGTGCCCATCACGATGTGGTTCATATTGCGCGCAAATCCTGTCATCACCACCAGCGTGACGTGCACCACGAGAAAAGCAAGGAAACTGAGCATAGTGAGGAAATGGATGGATCGAGCGGATTGCCTGCCGCCGAAGATCTTGGCATACCAGGGAAAGCGGTTTACCACCGCCGGTGACATAGCAATACCCGTCGCAATAGCCAAGGGGCCGAAGACAAATACGGCAGTGAAATACGCTATCTGTTGGAGGGCGTTGTAGCCATAAAAGCCGTTCGGCTCCGGAGGCAAATGAAAAGTCGCGTAGTGGACAAAGGTGTTCCATGCCTGCAAGAGCACGGTCGGAGAAGTGGGCACGATGCGCCGCCACTGCTCGGTGCTGAGCAGCATGCCGACAAAAATAAACCCGGTCGCGATGAATCCGTGCACGTTGATGAAGTGCCAAACGCGCGCAATGCCGATAGTGTGCCGGTATCCGGGAGTCCCTACAATCGGCGAGATATAGCGGGCATCATCCTTCGCAGTCCAAATGCGGTCGTGCGGGACCTTAAGCGGCGTAAAACGTATCCATTCGCTCCCTGGCGAGCAGCCATCATTGAAATAGAGACGAGGATGATCAAACAGAATCGAGAGGCCGCTTCGGATCAGGAGCATCACGAAAAAGAAATTGAAAAAATGGCAGTAGCGCACCCAAACTGGAAACCCGTGCGGCCCGACGAAGTTATTGGGATAAATCTGAGGAACTGGAAGAACGGTCGGCAGGCCAGCGAGCGCAACTTCAATCCAGGCGGCTAGGACTGCGGCCAGAACCACGGCTCCGATTCCAATGAGAATAGAAGGACGAACCCAAATCCGGAAGCGGCGGTCCTTGGGGTAGTGCACCGCTGCGTGCACAGCATCGAAGGGAATCATACCCGAATCACCAACTTTTCATTCTCTCCCGAACGCATTCGAACCTCCGCTCACTAAAAGTATATCGCGGAGCGATATACAACTCAGTAAGCAGTTTAACGAAGTGGCCCACTACTCCCGGATGAGGGGCAATCCAGGCCTTGAAGCACCGAGAGCCCGGCTGCCGGAAGTCAGCTTTTCAGAAATCTAATATTCACGGGCCGCAGTTCAAGGCCACGGCCAAACTGGGAGGCTTTCTGGCACAATTGCCGAATTAGCCCGTGATCTCCGCTTCAATCTTACGAGGCGGCGAGGATCACGGTTTCTTTTACCTCGCCCTTTGCCGATTACCTCACCGACACAAAAGTCTCGCAAGGAGTCATCATGTTCAAGGAATTACAGCCTCTGCTCGCGAAGCGCTCGCTCACCATCACAGTTGCCGCGCTGAACGGGGAGGAAATCAGGGTCAATGTCATCCCGCATTCGCGTCCTGAAGACACCAAAGTCAACGAACAGATCAAGTATTCACACAAAGATGAGGTCGCTGCGATTCCTGATGCGGCTGTCAAAGCGTTGACAACGCCGATCTCGCTGACTGGAAAGGCAGAAGAGATTGACGAGAAGCTCTCAAGTGTCCTGTTGCAGTTCATCGAATCCCATGGCCAGCTTCAGGCCACCTTTGATAGGGCCTGCACGGAAATTTCCGACGCCGTGAAAGCGATTGACGAACGCAATAAGAACAAGTCGAAGGCCAAAACCGCCGGCGCCAAGACCGAGCCGAAGGAAGATCCCAAGCCAAAGCCCGAAGACGGCAAACCCAAGACTGAGGAGACCCTGCCGCTCTGGTGGACAGACAGCTCAGTCGCCCCGCCTGGAGTCGCTGCGCCACAAAACACAAGCTCCCCAGCAGCACCGGCCAATGATTCAGAGGCAAACAGCCAATCCACGAATGCACAGGAGGTAGGGTCTCCATGCCAGTAACAGTCACCACACTTGAGCGGGAGTTTGTATGTGACGGCCATCCGCTTCCCGACCCAAATCCCAACATGTCGATCGAACAGGTGCGCGAGATGTATATTCCCACACACCCGGAAATCACTACTGCTACCGTGACCGGCCCTGAAACCATCGATGGCAAACTGCGTTATACATTCAGCAGGGCCATCGGTTACAAGGGATAACATGCCACGTCGAAATCAGGAAAGGCGCCTGCTTCGCGCGCTTCAACGAATCGCCGTCCAGGCGCAGTCCAAAGACGCACAAATGCTAAAAGAGATGGAAAAATGCCCGTCATCAAAAGCAGCCTGCTCCATCCTGACAGGCGCCCTCACCCATATCGGCCAAAACCGGGACGAACTGCTCAGACCCGTTGCAAGCTGGATACATCCACTCGTCTGATTGCGCCGGCCCATACGCTGACGCTTCCGACTCTGGAAGGCGTGAAGGACCGCTTAGAATTTTCTCTCGGTTGCGACGCGGCGCTCCCGTTAGCTCGCGCACTCATAGCGAGAGGACTGCTGCGGGAGGAGCATCTGCAGGCGGCCAAGTCGCCGGTTAGTGCTCTGGAAGCGGCATTGGCGGAAATTGTGAACGACAACTTCTGCGGTGCCCAGGATGAATTCGATATCAACGTGTGCATATCAGACCGTCTTGAGGATTATCGACAATCAGAAAACGTGTTGTTCTTCACCTGGAACAATTCGATGGACCCGCAATACATCCCTCTGCGTCCTGTTTTCGAGAGACTTGAGGGCAATCCACACCGCGACAGGTTAATGGCAAGCCTGTATCGATGGCTTTATGGTGCGGCTTGTCGGGTCTTTGATCCATTCGGGTTCGACGAAGCGAAGAATGTCTATGCCTGGCGCAAGGAGTGCTACACGGAGGCCCGGGAAAACGGAGAAGATGTTGATCTTGAGGGCGAGGTGGAGGCTTCCGATCCAGCCAAAGTCGTCGGCTACATCCGTGATTCAAAGAAGTTGGTCCTTAACAGCAGGGAAGCGGCTGCTGTCGTCGAATCGATCACGGACAAGAAGCTCCGCGCGGCGTTCGTCTGCGCTCAACAGGTGTATCAGGTCTCACAGGAAATCAGGTTACCCACCATGCCGGAAGACTGCCGGCGAATTCTGGATGACGCGGCCTACTACATGGACGCCTATCCAGTGCCCGGACTGGGCATAAGCCATTGGCGCGACGATCCGATCGTGGCATGGTTTGATGAATTCTGCCAGGAACAGTTCGAAAGCGGCTCAACTCCTTGCGCGCCAATCATTCTGTGTTTCCCCCCAAAAGACACGAAATTCTTCTTACAAATTGTCGAAGCGCTTCCCGGATTGGTGCGCACGATAGCTGGTCTCAGTGAGTGGGTCCGTTTTGCCCTGGAGCTTGAAAATGCGTGTAACTACGGAGATCGGTAACAGGCACGAGTTTGTCTTGAAGCAGGCATTACTCGTGTATGAAGATCAGATATCCAAACGTGAACAGTTCGTCACAATTCACGACGTTCTGCGCGAACGCTCCGAGCCAAAGCAGCCGCGGCTGGGCCCAGGCCGACTTCTTACGACTGCCTTCCTGAAACAGCTATGCCG
>JBAVUZ010000958.1:0-2015 GCA_049697035.1 Candidatus Angelobacter sp.
GTGCTGGCGTTGGTGATGCCGTCGCCCAAGACGCCGGTATCGGGAGAGAACGAAACGATTTTGGGCGCGCCTGGTGTCGGTGCAGGCACTGGCGGGAGCGGCGGTGCAGAAGTCGGAGCAGTCGTGATGTTGTTGGTTACGGTGTTGCCGCTGGACTGGTTTATAAAGATCGCGGAGTTGCTCGCAGCCTGGGTGTGCTGCGTGTTGTTTCCGTACACGGTATTGCCGTTGATGACCGCGTTGGCTGTCAGATATGACTCGATGCCTGGGCCGCCATTGCCGTAGGTCGTGTTGTTTTGGACAAGGATTTGGCCGGTGTAATGGGTATTGGTGTCCAGGATGATACCTTCGCCATCCGTGACCTTGCCGACGCCGGCCGAGGGGACGAGTTGGGCGTTATTAAAGGAGAGGTTGCCGCTGATGGTGTCGTGGACGCCAGGCTTCGTGTCCGAGTTCGCCGAAGTAAACACAGAGATGCCGCTATTGCCATACGCCGACCAGTGCGCGTTATCGTGGACAATGTTGTTCAGGATCTGAACGTAGTCAGCTCCCACCG
Source organism: Candidatus Angelobacter sp. (assembly GCA_049697035.1). Lineage (GTDB taxonomy): Bacteria > Acidobacteriota > Terriglobia > Terriglobales > Acidobacteriaceae > Angelobacter. The sequence goes on from JBAVUZ010000958.1 coordinate 557, forward strand.
TATAAATTCCACCGCCGGGTTCGTTGTAGACCGTGTTGTTCTCAATCGTGATGTGGTGGGGCAGCGGGACGCTGCTGCTTGGATTGACGGCTATGCCGTTCCCATCGAGGTTTGGATTCCCCGTACTGTAGCCTGCCAACGCCGTCTGCAATGTGTAGTTGGCCGCATCGCCCACTACCGTGAAGCCTTTGACTACGATGTAAGATGCCTGAATGTTGATTCCGTTCCAGCCGCCCGAGCTATCGATAACGGGACTCTGTCCGGGGGCGGCCTCGAAGGTGATGGGGGCGCTTGCCGTTCCACTGGTGGTGATGTCGACCACCGTACCTCCATGCGGCGCCGTATAGGTGCCATTCATGACCTCGACCGTGTCACCTGGTTTCACCAGATTCGCGGCTGCCTGCAGCGTGGCGAGAGGAGCAGTGGCAGATGTGCCTGCGTTATTCGCGCTGCCAATCCGAGAGCTCACATAGTACGTGGTCATAGATTACAACTCCTCGCGCAGCCGACTTAGGGTTCCGGTTTGCACTTCCGCATGCGCGCGAACACGCGCGAGCGAGACAGCAGTACGAGAAAAATCCTGACCAGCAAATTTGGTGAGAGTTGGTTGATATCATGGCAAGCGAATATTCCTCTTCTGTCGGAATTTGAATGTTCCGGATGGCCGCGATCGCCAAACAGCAGCAACTGAGATGGACGATCTGCGGGTCTAACGGCTTCCACCGGCAAGATCGGGCACGCTGCATGATCCGGCAGAACTTGGCATCCGGTAAGGGCCGGCACAAAGAAAGAGATCGAAGTCGGCCAAGCCGGCATCCGCGATCCGGCTCTGATAGCCGAGCGCGCAATCAAGGAAGCTGGACTTCCTCAAACCGCGAATCAGGTTCACCTTGTCGTCATATTTCGGAAACCAAGTTGCCGCGCATGCGTTCAAAAGTTGCCTGCGGTGCATCGGATGAATTACCTCAGCAAGACCTATCTCACAGGCAGGAAGACGATAGAGGATCGCAGATGTAGCCGCTGCGATGCCCAGCCAAAGTTGGTCAGCCGGATGCTCGATCCCAAAACAGGGCACACCGTCCGCATGTTCAGGTGTCAGTGCGGAGAGCAGACCTGGGCCTCCGATCCGGAGTGACTGGCCGCTTGCGGCAATACGCGACAGAATAATTGTAGAATAATTGTATAGAGCGTTTGGAACCCTCCAAACATGGCCACGGCCTGTTTTGAGCCCGGTGGCTGGTTGGAAAATGAAATGGCCTGGGTTGTTTTGCGTTCACTAGTGAACAGAAACCCCGGAGGCTGCATATTAAGATCGGGAAGTGCGGAACACTGGGGTTAGGACCCGCAAGGGCAAGGGGCTTTCGTCATGTCACAGCGTCGCCATCCCAAACAGTCTACTTCTCTCAATGATCGTCTCGCTTCATTTGCCAAGGGAGCCCGAGAGAAAGCCTTGCAACTC
>JBAVUZ010000959.1:0-4316 GCA_049697035.1 Candidatus Angelobacter sp.
GTCTTCGAAGACTTTCCCAGCTTTACCCTGGCTGCCTAAACCCAGCCAAAACAATTTTTGAGTAGACATTATTCATGGGAGACACGGAGGCACGGAGAATTCGGGAGGAGATCGGAAAGGCAAGGAATCATCGCGGAGAATATTGGGAGTTGGAATGATTACAAAAGCAAGCTTGATTCCTCTGTCCCCTCTATTCCTCTCTGTTTCAAAGATTTTGGATTTTAGACGGCCTTGACGAATATTGAAGTTGAATCGATTTTCACTTATGGAAACAACAGCACAGGCACCCATAACTACCATCGCAGAAGTCGGCCGGCATGACGGCCAGGCAGTCACCATTCGGGGCTGGCTCTACAACAAGCGTGAGAGCGGCAAGCTTATCTTTCCTATTTTTCGCGATGGCACTGGCGTAATCCAGGGCGTTGTGCCCAAGAACCAGGTGACGCCTGAGGTATTTGAGTCGCTCAAAAGCCTTACCGACGAATCAAGCGTGATCGTAACGGGAAAAATCCGCGCGGACAAGCGCGCTCCCGGCGGCTATGAAATGGATGTTGTGGACGTAAAAGTCCTGCAGCGCGTGCCGGAAGACGATCCGTTTCCCATCGCCAGAAAAGAACATGGCATTGACTTCCTGATGGAAAATCGCCATCTCTGGGTCCGCACGCCAAGGCAGACGGCGATCCTGCGCGTGCGTGCGGAAATTATCCGCGCGGCGCGCAACTTTTTTGATGAACGCGGCTTCACGCTCACTGATCCGCCTATCCTCACTCCGGCCGCCTGCGAAGGCACATCAACGCTGTTTGAAGTTGATTACTTTGACGAACAGGCATTCCTTACGCAGTCCGGACAGCTTTATATTGAAGCCATGGCCATGGCGCTGGGCAAGGTTTATTCCTTTGGTCCCACGTTCCGAGCGGAAAAATCCAAGACCCGCCGTCATCTGACCGAATTCTGGATGGTCGAGCCCGAAGTTGCTTATGCCGAGCTCGACGACATCATGCAATTGGCGGAAGAATTCATCAGCCACCTGGTGCAAAGCGCAGTGACCAATCGCAAGGCCGATCTGGAAACGATTGGGCGCGATGTAACCAAACTGGCCAACATCAAGCCGCCGTTCCCACGCATCACTTATGACGAAGCTGTAAAAATGTTGCTGGAAGGGCATGCTAAAGGCCAGGTGGAGGCGAAGTTCGAGTATGGCGGCGATTTTGGCTCGCCCGACGAAACTTATATCTCGTCGCAATTTGATAAGCCGGTGATGGTGCATCGGTATCCGGCCAAGGTGAAAGCTTTTTATATGGAGCCTGACCCGCAGCGTCCGGATCTGGCGCTTTGCGTGGATGTGCTGGCGCCTGAAGGTTATGGCGAGATTATCGGCGGGTCGCAGCGCATTGGCGACTACGAACTCCTGCTGAAGCGAATACGCGAACATGATCTGCCGGAAGCGGCCTTCAAGTGGTATCTGGACCTGCGCAAGTTTGGCGGCGTGCCGCACTCCGGGTTCGGCATGGGCATTGAGCGCGCCGTGGCCTGGGTATGCGGGCTGGAGCACGTGCGCGAAACAATTCCATTTGCCCGAACATTGACCCGTATTTATCCATAGAAGGAGCAGTCAGCAGTCGGCATTCAGCGCTCAGCAAAACGACATTGCCGCAGATTTCCGCTGATGAGCGCAGATGAAAAAAGCGTAGCCGCGAATTTCAGCGAATGCGCGAATGAAAGAGTGGCCCTAAAGCGCCGCGTTGAAGATTTGAAGACTGGAAAACTTATGACGCCGGAACCAACAACAACAGCTCCAATGGTGACCAAGACCGAACCGGCCAATCCGCCTGTGGTGGCGGACAACATTGTTCCCAAGAAGATCAGGATTCTGGGCGTGCCGCTGGATCTTGGCGCTTCTCGCCGTGGCGTTGATATGGGCCCTTCCGCCGTTCGGGTCGCCGGACTTGAAGCGCGGCTGGAGCAACTGGGCCACATTGTGGAAGACGGCGGCAATATTGCGGTGGCGATTGCCGAACAGAAGAAGTCGGGCGATCCGCACGCGAAGTATCTAAAAGAAATTACAGCCACCTGTACCAAGCATGCTGAGCAGGTATTGAAAACCCTGGAAGCGGGAAAATTTCCGCTGGTGCTGGGCGGCGATCATTCGGTTGCCGCGGGCACTGTGGCCGGAGTGGCCGAATTTTTCCGCCAGCAACGGCGCGTGCAGGAGCAGAAAATCGGTTTGATCTGGATTGACGCTCATGCCGATATCAACACCCCGGATACGTCACCCAGCGGCAACGTGCACGGCATGCCTTTGGCGGCCATCATGGGCCTTGGCCCGGCGGACCTCGCCGATATCTATGGCTTCTCTCCCAAAGTGCAGCCGGAAAACTGCGTGCTGGTCGGTGTTCGCGATGTGGATGCCCGAGAGAAAGAGAATATCAAGGAAACCGGCATTGAGGTCTATACCATGCGCGATATCGACGAGCGCGGGATGCGCACGGTGATCGAAGAAGCGTTGCGCATCGCCGGACGCAACACGGCCGGCTACCACGTCTCGCTCGACATGGATTGGATCGACCCGGAAGACGCTCCCGGTGTGGGAACGCCGGTGCGCGGCGGCGCCAGTTATCGCGAAGCCCATCTTGCCATGGAAATTATTTCCGATCACGGGCGCATGACCAGCTTTGAAATCGTTGAGGTCAATCCGGTGATCGACGAACATAACCGCACTGCCGATCTGGCTGTTGAGCTGGCGCTTTCAGCGTTTGGGAAGAAGATACTCTGATCTGTAAAAACCTTTGAAAACTGACGAAAGGAGGAAGCGGAGGTAAGAGAACTTGGTAATTGAGTAATTTGCTAATCGGGTAATTGAGTCCAGCGTTTCCGAATGACGATGACCTTGCCTCACGATCTCCCCAAATCTCTCCTTTTCCTCAGTTCCTCCGCGTTTCAAAGGTTTCTCTACTGGCACCACGACCTCTTATAATCATCTATCATCATTTCCCAGGTTGTTGGAGGAAGAATGCGTAAAGCGGGGCTGGTTTTGCTCATATTGTTTCTGGCTGTTTTGACCTTCGCCCAGGATGCACCCAAAGACGAACCCAAGCATCCGCCTTCCACGCCGGCGGAACGCCAGCGGTTCCTGGCGCTGACGCGCAAGCTGGAACAGACCCCGCTGGATAAATCTCTTTACGCGGAAAAAACGTGGGCCAAGAAATGGCTTGAGGACATTCCGGACATCAACGTAAATATCTGCGCGCCAATCCTGTTCGGAATGGACTTTGTGACGGAGCAAAATAAGTACACGCCGCAGCTTTCTTATCAGGCGACTTTTGGCAGCGCGGCTTACATCATTGAACACCCGGACAAAGCCGGCGATACCGATTCACAGTTTATTGCCGGGGTTGAGAGCGCGCTCAAGTCTTACAGCGCGATCGTAAAGAGCGATCCGGATGCCAAATCAAAATCATTGGACGCTTTGCTGGAGAAGCAAAAGCAGGGAAAGCTGGCGGAGTTTGTACGGTCGGCCAGCAAGAGCTGCGAAGACAAAAAAGAAGGAACGTAGTCCGCGCGCCCGACTTCTTCGGCAACGGCTGCGGAGAACGCCTGATTGCTGACCGCTCAAGTGCTCCTTTACAGTATTTGTGATGAAGAAACTCAGGGTGGGAATACTCTTCGGCGGGCGCAGCAGCGAACATGAAGTTTCTCTGCTTTCCGCAGCGTCAGTCCTCAACGCCATCGATAAGCAAAAATATGAAGTGGTGCCGATCGGCATCACCAAGAAAGGCCGCTGGCTGACTGACAGCCATGCCGAGCTGTTGCTGCGCGGAGAAGCTTTGCATGAAAGCTCCCGCCATCTTCGTGCAGGAGATCCTGAAGCCACTCCGGGCGCAGTGGTGCTGGCCAAAGGCGAAGCGGTGATTGTGCCGCCGGTGCCACAGGCGCATGGGCTGGTTCCCTTTGAGAGCGCGGCAGTCGCCACGCAGAAGGGCATTGATGTAGATGTGATCTTTCCCGTGCTGCACGGCACGTTTGGCGAGGATGGAACCATCCAGGGTTTGCTGGAGTTGGCGGACATTCCATACGTTGGCGCGGGCGTGCTGGGCTCCGCTGCGGGCATGGACAAAGACATCATGAAGCAGCTCTTTGCCTTTGCCGGGCTGGAGATCGTGAAGCACGTTACCATCTTGCGCAGCCGATGGGAAAGCGATCCCAAGAAAGCCATCAAGCTGGTTGAGAGCAAGCTCAAGTATCCGGTGTTTGTGAAGCCGGCAAACCTGGGATCGTCAGTAGGGATTTCCAAGGCACACGATCGCAAGGAGTTGGGG
>JBAVUZ010000960.1:0-4711 GCA_049697035.1 Candidatus Angelobacter sp.
CCTCAAACCAAGACGCAACGGTCAAGGCCGTTGCGTTTTGTCATTTTGGGGTTGCGACCCTCTGCCTGCCCTCTCAGCCTTGGGTGACATTGGGTGGCCTTGGGTGGAAATGGGTGAACATAGGGGGTAGGGGGAGGAGTGGGCGCGCGGAGCGCGCCTGATCGCCGGGATCGCGCGTAATCGCCGACATCGCTGGGATCGGTAGACAAAGACTATCGCGGATCAGAAAGCGCAGGATTTCGGGTCAGTTGGCCCGGATTTCGTTTGATTCGCTGAAGTCGGTGGGCTGTTGGGGCGAAGCGGACAAGGGCCTCAAAGAGTTACAATCGAGTGAATCAGGCAAGGCCCGAAACCAGCAGGACAGAAGCAACAGAGGCCAACGAATCTATGGACTCCTCGATCATCCGCCAACTCAGGAAAATTGCAGGCAAAGACGCGGTATTGGACCGCCCGGAAGAGCTCATGCTGTACGAGTATGACGCGGGCGTGGACAAGCACCGGCCCGGCGCAGTGGTGTTTGCCCAGACCACGCAGCAGGTGTCGCAGGTGATGAAGCTGGCCAGCGACAAGAAGATTCCCGTGGTGCCGCGAGGCGCGGGCACAGGGTTGAGCGGCGGGGCCATCGCGCGGCGTGAAGCGATTGTGCTTTCACTGGCGCGGATGAACAAGATCCTGGAAATTGATGTCCCCAACCAGCGCGCCGTGGTCCAGCCCGGCGTAGTGAACCTGGAGCTGAGCAACGCCACTACGAAATTCGGCTACTACTACGCGCCTGATCCTTCCAGCCAGAAGGCCTGCACCATCGGCGGAAATGTGGCGGAAAATTCCGGAGGCCCACACACGCTGGCTCTGGGCGTGACGGTAAATCATGTTACAGGTCTTGAGGTCGTGTTGCCGGACGGCAAAGTGATTGAGCTGGGCGGCAAAGCACAGGATTCGACAGGTCTGGACCTGACAGGATTTTTTGTGGGATCGGAAGGCACCATGGGCGTAGTGACCCGAATCACCGTGAAGCTGACCAAGCTGCCGGAGCATGTAACGACGCTGCTGGCCATTTACAACACCGTGGAAGATGCAGCCAATACCGTGGTGGCGATTACGCAAAGCGGCGTGACGCCGGCGGCGCTGGAAATGCTCGATGGCTGGATGGTGCGTTGCGTTGAAGCCAACGTCCACGCGGGGTATCCCGAAGACGCGGCGGCGGTGCTGCTGATTGAGCTTGAGGGCATGCGCGAAACAGTGAACGAGCAGGCCGAAGCGGTGAGCGCTGTCTGCATGCAGCAGAAGGCGCGCGAAGTGCGCCACGCCAAAGACGAAAAACAGCGCCAGCTTTTGTGGCTGGGACGCAAGACCGCTTTTGGCGCCGTGGGCCGCGTTTCACCTTCTTATTACACGCAGGATGGAGTGATTCCACGCACCAAAGTCCCTTATACGCTGGCCGAGATCGAGCGCATCAGCAAGCATTACGGGCTGATTATTGGAAACGTGTTTCATGCGGGCGACGGCAACCTTCATCCGCTGATCCTGTTTGATAGCCGCGATCCCAAGCAAACGGAAAACAGCCGCAAAGCCGCGAAGGAAATCATGGCTTGCTGCCTGAAGTTTGGCGGGTCGATTACTGGCGAGCACGGCGTGGGCCTGGAGAAAATGGGGCTAATGACGGCCATGTTCACTGAGGACGATCTGGAAGTAATTGTGCGGCTGCGCAACGCTTTCAATCCGGAGTCAATCCTGAATCCGCAGAAGATGATTCCTGATCTGCACTTCTGCCGAGAGATTACCGGGCCGCTGCCCAAAGCCAAGTTTGAACCCGTGGCGGGCCTTCCCGTATGAGCACCGTGACGTCACCAGCTTCGGTTGATCGCGAATTGGCGGCAATTGTCGGCGACAGCAACGTAAAGCGCACGGATTTTGAAATCAATGGCGTGGTTCCTGCGGCCGTTGTGTATCCCGGATCAGCCGACGAAGTTGGCGCGATCCTGCATCTCGCGAATGATCGCGATTTGGTGGTGGCTCCGGCGGGAGGATTGACCAAGCAGCAGATTGGCTGCGTGCCGGAACGAATCGACATTTTGCTGAGCACCACGCGATTGAACAAGGTTGAAGAATATGATCCGGGCGACCTGACGATTGCGGTGCAAGCCGGCATGCCATTTGCCGAGATGCAGCGCCAACTTGGAGAGCATCAGCAGTGGGTGCCATGCGACGCATCCAGTCTGGAACATGCGACAGTCGGCGGGTTGCTGGCTACGGGCGCGGCCGGGCCGCTCAAGTCCACGTTCGGCCACATGCGCGATTTCTGCATTGGCATACAGTTTGTCACCGCTGATGGCAAAGTAGTGAAGGGCGGCGGGCGCGTAGTGAAGAACGTCGCCGGCTATGACCTGATGAAGCTGCTCACCGGCAGCTACGGATCGCTGGCGGTAATCACGCGGGCCAATTTCAAGGTTTTTCCCCGGCCACGGCAAACGCGGACGTTTGCCTGCTCATTCCACTCACTGGAAGAAGCGCTGCAATTCCGGACGCGGCTTTTTCAGTCGCCGCTGACGCCGATGTGCATGGAAATTATTTCTCCGGGGGCTTCAGAGTATTTGAGCAACCAGGGAACGGTGCGCGATCCAGACCACTACTCGCCGGAGCAGCCTGTTTCATTGCCCGCGGTGGAGTGGCAGATTGTGCTGCGCGCAACGGGGAGCGACAACATTCTTGCTCGCTACGCGCGGGAGCTTGGCTCGGCCGTCACGCGCACGCTGCAAGGCGCGGAAGAAGATGAGTTCTGGGGATGGATCTGCCATTTTGAGCAAAGCGTGCTGGCGCGGCACCAGAATGCCATGGTGCTGTATACGCACCTGGCAATTCAGAATGTTGGGCCGGCGTTGCAAGCGTTGCAACGCGTTGCGCCGGACTACAACCTTATTCCTGCCGCCGTGGGACGTGCAGCCACCGGCAACCTGGTGCTGGCGCTCATGCCGCTCTCGGTTGATCCGCCTTCGGCCATGCAGTATGCCAACTGTGTTTCCGCGTTGCGCGGGATGCTGCCGCCGGGCTCATCGGCTGAGGTGGCGCATTGCCCCAAAGAAGCCAAGCCTCACTTTGACGTATGGGGAACGACGCCGACGGACGTGAAGATGATGCGCGCGGTGAAGCGGGCCATCGATCCGAAAAATATTTTGAACAGGGGAAGATTCATTGTCTGAGACCGCGTTCCAGCCACATGTCCACGATCCGCAGCTGAAGCCGATTGCTGGAGGAAAAGACCAGCCGAGTTGGGAGCTGCTTTCCACCTGCGTCCATTGCGGGCTGTGCCTGAACCATTGCCCGACATACAAGGTGCTGGGCATGGAGATGGATTCGCCACGCGGGCGGATCTACCAGGTGCTGCAGGTGAATGAAGGCAAGATGCCGCTGGGGGATACGTTTGTCCAGCACATTGACCGCTGCCTGGGCTGCGTGGCCTGCGAGATCGCATGCCCTTCCGGCGTGAAGTATGGACGCATTGTGGAGCGGGCGCGGGCGCAGATTGAGCAGGGCTATAAGCGTCCGTTCATACAGCGCGTGCTGCGGAATTTCTTTTACAACAAGGTGATTCCGAATTTCCGCACGCTGAGTCTGGTGGCCAAGCTGATGCGGTTTTATCAAAGGTCAGGCTTGCAGATGCTGGTGCGGAAGACCGGTTTGCTGAAACTGATGGGCGTAGCCGACCTGGACAAGCTTTCTCCACAGATTGATAAGGAATTTTTCTTCAGCGAAATTGGCAAGGTCTTTCCGGCGGTAGGCGCAAAGCGCGGCAAAGTGGCGTTCGTTGCGGGCTGCATCAACAACGTTGCCTTCTCCCATCTGAATCGGGCGACGGTAAATGTGCTGACGCAAAACGGGATTGAAGTCCACATTCCCGCCGGGCAGGGATGCTGCGGAGCGCTGCATGCTCATGCCGGATTGCGCGAAGAAGCGCGGGCGCTGGCGCGACATAACATCAATATTTTTCTGGGCGCTGACTATGACGCCATTGTGACTAACGCGGCCGGCTGCGGATCCAACATGAAGGAGTATGACGACCTGCTGGAAAATGATCCGGCATATCTGGGTCGTGCGAAGGAATTCAAGGCCAAGATGCGCGATGTGACGGAGTATCTGGCAGGAATTGGCCTGGTTGCGCCGAAGCGGAAGATCGGGCAGCGCGTGGCGTACCAGGACCCATGCCATCTGGCCAATGCGCAACGTATCCGCACGCAGCCGCGCGAATTGCTGGCGGCCATTGGATGCGAACTGGTGGAGTTGCCGCACTCTGACCAGTGCTGCGGCAGCGCCGGAGTATATAACGTCGCGCAAAATGAACTGTCAATGAAGATCCTGGAAAAGAAAATGGAAGACGTGACATCCGTTTCTTCTGACATGCTGGCGACGGCGAACGTGGGCTGCATGATCCAGTTGCGGGCCGGGGTGGAGCAGCGTGGGTTGAAGATCCCGGTAAAGCACGTGATGGAATTGCTGGATGAGGCGTACACAAGCAATTAGCAAATAGCAATTGGCAATGAGCCAAACCAGGTTGCGCAAGCGGTTTGGGTTGAAGGCCAAGAGCTTAAGAGCCAATAGCAAGACTTAATGCAAGCGGCAAAGGAAGATCGTGCCGCTGTTCCGGAAGGCTTGACATGGCAACTCAAACCAAGATTGAAGCCAATGTCCGACAGGCCGTCCCTTTCTTTCGCGTCAG
>JBAVUZ010000961.1:0-2020 GCA_049697035.1 Candidatus Angelobacter sp.
GGCTTATGTGGATTTAACCAAGATACTCGCGTTGCGCGAAAAAGAACCAGCCTTGCGGCGTGGCCGCCAGTTTCTGCGTGAGACTTCCGGTGACGGCACAAATTTTGGTCTGCCAACGGTGCTCGGCGGCCAGCTTCGCTCGGTGGTACCGTGGTCACGCGTCTTTGTGGACGATGAACTTGTCTGCGCCATCAATACTGATCCGGACAACGCCCGCTCGTCCTGGGTCACGATCGATAATTCCCTGCATAGCGTGGGCGAGAAGATGAAGTGCCTGTACTCGTCCGATGCGGCGCAGATCGGCCAGATCGTAACGATGGAAGCGCGTAACGGCAAAGCCGTAAACATCCGCGTGCCCAGGGGCGGGTTTGTGGTGTTTAAGTAAGGATTGCGCTGTGCGCATGCTGGGTTTGTTTGCTGCGATCTGCAAAAAATTTGGTGGAAAACGAGACGTAACAGGGTATGACTTCAGTCGTACCGTCCGTGGTCGTTAATTATTGGGCTTTAGCCCCTTGTCCCTGAAGGACGGGCGAACGATTATCGTGCCTCTCACCTGGAAGGGCTCCTGCGCGGGGCTCCTGCTCCACATAAAGCGCGATAATCAGGTAACCCTCTTAAGAATACTTTTCAGCTCATCCTTGAATTTTCTGCAAACTTTTTTCTCCAGCTTGCGTATTCATAACAAGCAGTCATAGCCCGTCTATATATGTGTGCCTGCGCGGGCCGGCAAAGGGAGCAGTCTCCAATGGGAAATCTCAAGTCTCAACTCAGGCAGGTGCTGCGGCGGTTGGTACGCACGCCCATGTTTACGGCCGTGACCCTGATCACTCTGGCCGCCGGCGTGGGAGCAAACACGGTCGTATTCAGCGTCCTTGAGGGCATTCTGCTGAAAGCGCTGCCGTATCCGCATTCTGAGCAGTTGGTGGTCATTACTCATAAGGCGCCGGGGATCGGCGGGGCCGGCGACTTTCCGGGCGCGCCTTCCAACTATTTCATCTATCGCGAGCAGAACAGTTCGCTTCAGGATATCGCGATGATGACCGGCGATTCCGCCAGCATTACGGGCATAGGTGAACCGGAACAGGTGCGGACCCAGCGCGTGACTGACGGCATGACGTCCATTCTGGGCGCCGCGCCGCTATTGGGCCGCAGTTTTTCGCGCCAGGACGGCCAGCCCAATAGCCCACCAACCGTGGTGCTGATGTATGGCTACTGGCAACGCAAATTCGGCGGCGATCGCGGGATTGTGGAGCAGCAAATCGAAGTGGATGGCAAATCCATGCAGATTATCGGAGTAATGCCTAGGGACTTCCACTTTCTTGACCAGGAAGATCCGGCCTTGCTGGTGCCCTTCCAGTGGGATCGCGGCAAAATCTTTTTGGGAAACTTCAGCTATTTCACGATTGCGCGACTCAAACCCGGAGCCACCATTGAACAGGCCCGCGCGGACGTGGATCGGATGCTTCCAACGGTGTTGGCGAGCTTTCCCGCGCCCCCGGGCTTTAGCTTGAAAATGTTTCAAGCCGCCCGTCTGGGAGCGACGATTACGCCGCTAAAAAGCCGGGTGGTGGGCGACGTGGGCAAACTGCTGTGGGTTCTCATGGCGTCCATCGGCCTGGTGCTGCTGATCGCATGCGCCAATGTGGCCAACTTGGTTTTGGTGCGCGTGGATGGCCGCCGGCAAGAGCTTGCCGTGCGGTCCGCGTTGGGCGCGAGTTGGAAACACATTGCTTCAGAGCTGCTGACGGAGAGCGTTGTGCTGGGCATCCTGGGCAGCCTGCTAGGACTTGGACTAGCCTATGGCGCGTTGCGCATGCTGGTGGCAGTCGCGCCGCGCGGATTGCCGCGCGTGCAGGAGATCGGCGTTGACGGCTGGGTGCTGCTCTTCACCTTCGGCGTGGCGATCCTTGCCAGTTTGCTTTTCGGCAGCATTCCCATCTTCCGTTATGCGGGCGCGCGGCTGGCGATGGGCCTGCGTGAAGGCGCGCGCGGCACCAGCCAGGGTCGCGAGCAGCATCGT
>JBAVUZ010000962.1:0-3434 GCA_049697035.1 Candidatus Angelobacter sp.
TTGCCTGCTCCGGCTTGATCGACATAGGGCCGGTGTCGCGACGGTTGACCGTGGGATCGCCCTTGCGATTGGGATCCTTCGACTCGGGCCGCGAGCCGAAGTGGTGCGCCACGTACCACTGCGAGCCCAGCAGGCCCTGCTCTTCACCGCTCCACAGGCCGATGCGGATGGTGCGGCGCGGCTTGAGATCAAGCGCTTTCAGGATGCGTACGGCTTCCATCATCACAATCGATCCTGCGCCGTTGTCCGTGGCGCCGGTGCCGGCGTGCCAGGAATCAAGGTGCGCTCCCAGCATTACCACTTCATCTTTTTTATCGGTGCCGGGAATTTCCGCGATGGTGTCATTCTGCGTCATCGCTTCCGGTCCATCGTAGAAATTGTTTTTTACGTTTACTTCCAGCTCAACATCTTTCTTGGCCGCCAGGATGCGCGCAATGCGCGTCCAATGCTCGGTGGCCAGCGTGATCTGAGGCGTTCCAACGGTCTGCCCCACTTTGTACGAGCCGCCCTGCGCGACGAATACAGTTCCACCGCCGAACGTACCGCGGCCGTGGTCGATCACGGCGAGAGGCTTTTCTTCGTCGAAAAATTTATTGATCTGCCGTTGCAAGCGGGCGCGCTGGGCAAATTCACGAAAGCGAGCATCATTCCGCTCACTGGGAATCTGGTAATTCGCTATATCCGCCAGCGACTTCTCAGTCAGCCGTTCTGAAAGGGGCTCGACTGAAGGCTTTACCTCGGGATCGTCTCCGAAAAGCACGATTTTGCCCGCCAGCTTGCCTTTGTATTTCGCAATATCCTGCGGACCGCGAATATTCACACGAATCACGCTGCCGCGGACCACGCCATTAGTGCCTGGTGTCCAGGCCTTGGCGTAAGCGATCAACGGCGCCGTATCGGGCGAGACCATCCGCACATTCACATATTCATTGGCCCAGCCACGGCCGAAGGGCTCCCATGGCTCAAGATGTGAGTTGACCAGCCCAAACTCCTTCAGCTTGTCGCGGGTCCACTCGTTCGCCTTGTGCATATTGGGAGAGCCGGTAAGGCGCGCGCCAATCTGGTCCATCAATCCGCTGGCTATCTCCATGATCTTGGAGTTATGAAAGCCTTCATAACGGATCTTGCTGATCGCTTCCAGATCAACTTTCTCCTGGGCGCTGCAATTCAATGCGACGGCCAGCGAGAGTACCGCAATAAACGAGATAAGGCGCTTGACGATTGGCATTATTTCTCCTTGAAGATCGGCCAGAGTGGTGGGCAGAGAAGTCTAAACGGAGCGTGGCGCTGGGTCAAACACTTGCTTGGTGAAGATTTGTTGAGCGCCTAGCGGACAGCCCGTGGCCGGCCAACGCGAATCAGCGCGATGGTAAAGCCGCAAATCGCCCCAAGAATGGCGACCGGCACCGCGGCTTTGTAAGCCAGAGTCATGTCCGGAATGGTGTGGCTTGCCGCCCTGAACGCCAGCAGCACAAAGCACAGGAATGCCACGGACAGAAAGAAGGTGATCACGCCCGAGGCAAGGCCAATCCCGGCGCTCAAAAAGAATTTCTTCATAAAGGTCCCACTACTTCCGTTAAATCAAGTGTACGTTAGAATAATAACGTGAGTCAGGCAGTCAATGCGCAACTCCGCACCGCGCAGGAGATTATTCGCGATGCGCGAGTCAACCAGGCACCCAACGGTATCTGCTATACCACCTCGGGCGAGGTCATGCTCCCTTCCGACGATTTGGAGCGGATCATTGGCGCTGTGCCGCGGCCGATTGCCGCCGCACTGGAGCGCAAGGCCTTCTATTTTGTGCCACTGGCCATAAGCGATGGCGACAAGACCCTGGTCGCAGAGCGCTTTGATGGCGCGCCGCCAGAGGGAGCGATCTGCCATCGCAACATCGATTCCGGCAACTCGCAGTGTGTCTTTATCTCAACGCGGCTGCTCGATGAGCGCTTCGCCATTGCGTTTGAGTTCTATATCAATGTAGGTCACGCATTCGTGGACAAAGCAGGCATGTCGCCAGAATTCGGGGAGCTGGTGTGGTCGCAGGCGCAAGCCAATGTTCGCGGTGAAACCAGTCTTGATGCGCATGAATTTCGTAAAATGGCCAGCGCTTCCAGCCGAATCGACGAAAAGGTTAAGTCAGACTATCTGGCCGCCGCCTTTTGCGACTCAATTGCGATCTACCTGCTCTCGCTCTGCCTGGACGTGGATTATTACGAGCTGCGCGAGCGTGACTATCCTTTGCTTGCGCCGTCGGCATTGGCAGAGCGCCTGAAAAAAGTCGCCGCGCTGTTCCCGCCGAATCCTGGATTTCAATTCAATATTTTTTATAAGCGCAGGAGTTAAAGGTGGGACTTGGCAGGTACGCTGATGGGGCCGCGCAAGAGTCGGCCGTTTGTTATCACGCACCGAGCGCGCTGCTACGGGCGCGGGGTAATGCAGTCGTTAATGCAGAAGCAAAGCGGTTTGGAGCGCAGCACTCAGGCCGTTTGTTATCACGCGAGGCCGGCTTGCGTGCCGAGCGCGCTGCATCAGGAGCAGGTCGCTTTACTCAAACGCCAAAATGTTAAGCGGTTTGGAGCGCAGCGACCAAAAAAATGATCGCACATCTGCGGGGCAAGCTCATCTCGAAACACCCGAACCAGGCAATTGTTGAAGCCGGCGGCGTGGGCTATGACGTAACCATCAGCGTCCCTACTTTTTCTGAACTGCCCGCGTTGAGTGTTGAGGTCTCTTTTTTCATCCATACTCATGTGCGGGAAGACACTCTGGCGCTCTTTGGATTCCTACGCGCAGGCGAGAAACAACTTTTTGAAAAGTTGCTGAGCGTAAGCGGGATTGGCCCCAAGCTGGCCATCACCATCCTGAGCGGCATGCCGGTGGACGCGATGATAGCCGCCATCAAGGGCAACAACGTGGCCTCACTCACGCGCGTTCCTGGTATTGGCAAAAAGACTGCTGAGCGCATGGTGCTGGAATTGCGTGACAAGCTGGATGCCTTTGGCGTTCCGGCCGATACTGTTACTGCGGCATCGCCAGTGGAAGAAGATGTGATTTCAGCGCTGGTCAACCTGGGTTATCAGCGACCCATGGCAGAGCGGGCGCTGGCCAAACTGGGCGATGTCTCCGGACAGAGTTTCGACTCGCTGTTTCGGAAAGCCATGGCCGCATTGGCAAAGTAAGAACGTGCGCAAATCTTGCGTGATCAACGCCGCCGATCAGCTTACACTGGCAGATATCCATGCGAGGCAGGACACATTTCGCAGTCTTCTTTCTGCTCATCGCGCTATCACTGCAAGCGGCCGACCAGAAACAAGGCCAACAGTACTACCTTAAACCTGACCAAACCGCCGACCTTGCCGCAGAGACTAAGCTGAATACCGCCAAACAAAGCTGTGAAAACTGGGCCGTGGCCGCGGGACTGGAAACCATGCTCC
>JBAVUZ010000963.1:0-7408 GCA_049697035.1 Candidatus Angelobacter sp.
CACATATTCTTCTCTGGCCACGCTGCTTGAGGTTGGCTACAACCATTTCTTCTACGCCAACTATGGCGACGAACCGGGTGACTTTGTTTACTTCCAGGGACACGCCTCACCGGGCGTTTACGCGCGTGCATTTCTTGAAGGGCGACTGACGCAGGAGCAGGTGGAGAATTACCGCCATGAGCTGCGCGACAAGCCGGGCTTGTCGTCATATCCACACCCATGGCTGATGCCCAGTTTCTGGCGCTTCCCTACCGTCTCGATGGGATTGGGTCCGCTGAACGCCATCTATCAGGCGCGTTTCATGCGCTACCTGGAGAATCGCGGCCTGATCAAGCCGACCCCGCGCAAGGTGTGGGCGTTCGTTGGCGATGGTGAAACCGACGAGCCTGAAGTTTTGGGCTCGCAGTTGACGCTGGCTGCGCGCGAGAAGCTGGATAACCTCATCTTTGTGGTGAACTGCAACCTGCAACGGCTCGACGGGCCGGTGCGCGGTAATGGCAAGATCGTTAATGAGCTTGAGGCCGCCTTCCGCGGCACGGGATGGAATGTGATCAAGGTGCTTTGGGGCTCTGGCTGGGACGAGTTGCTGGCCCGCGACCACTCCGGCATGTTGATCAAGCGCATGGAAGAGTGCGTTGACGGCGAATATCAGGCCTTCAAAGCCAAAGACGGCGCTTATGTGCGCAAGGAGTTCTTCGGCAAGTATCCGGAGACAGCGGCCCTGGTGGCTGACTGGACTGATGACGAGATATTCCACTTGCAGCGCGGCGGTCTTGATCCCCAGAAGGTCTACAACGCCTACAAGCGGGCCATGGACCACAAAGGCGGTCCAACGGTGATCCTGGCCAAGACGATCAAAGGCTACGGCCTTGGATCGGCGCAGGCGCGCAACGCGACGCATCAGGAAAAGAAGATGACCGACGAAGCGCTCACCGCGTTTCGCTCGCGCTTTGAGATTCCCATTCCCGATAAGGCCGCCCAGGAAGGCTCGCTCTACCGTCCGCCGGAAGACAGTCCGGAGATCCAGTACATGCTGGAGCGGCGCAAAGAGCTGGGCGGCTTTATGCCCAAGCGCGACGCCCGCAAGGGTGTACGCGGATTCGAAGCTCCGGGCCTGGAAACTTTCAAGGAATCGCTGGAAGGATCGAAAGGCCGGGCGGTCTCGACCACGATGGGTTACGTGAGCATGTTGCGCAACCTCATGAAAGATCCGAAAGTCGGCAAGCTAGTGGTGCCGATTATTCCTGATGAAGCTCGCACGTTCGGTATGGAATCGATCATCCGGCAGGTTGGCATTTATGCCAGCCAGGGGCAGCTTTATAAGCCTCACGATGTCGACATGCTGCTCTATTATCGCGAAGCCAAAGACGGACAGATATTGGAAGAAGGAATCACAGAGGCTGGGTCAATGGCCTCAATGACCGCTGCTGGGACTGCGTATTCCAATTACCGCATTCCAATGATTCCCTTTTTCACGTATTACTCCATGTTCGGCTTCCAGCGCGTGGGAGATTTGATTTGGGCATTTGCCGATGCGCGCGGCAAAGGCTTTTTGATGGGCGGAACCGGCGGCCGCACCACGCTTGCCGGTGAAGGCCTGCAGCACCAGGACGGCCACAGCGTTGTGGTTTCTTCCACGGTACCAACCTGTGCGACGTACGATCCGGCTTATGTGTACGAGATAGCCGTGATCATCCAGGACGGAATCCGCCGCATGTACCAGGAAGGCGAAGACCGTTTTTACTACATCATGCTTTACAACGAAGATTATGCAATGCCTGAGATGGCCGCCGGCTGCGAAGAAGGCATCATCAAGGGCATTTACAAGCTCAAAACGGCTGAAGGCAAGAAAGCCACAGTGCAGCTTTTTGGCAGCGGCCCGATCTTGAATGAAGCTTTGAAGGCGCAGTCGATTCTGGCGGAAAAATACGGCGTTCAGGCCGACGTTTGGAGCGTAACCAGCTACAACGAACTGCGTCGAGAAGCGCTGGCCTGCGATCGCTGGAACCGGCTGCATCCGGCGGAAAAGCCGAAACAGCCGTACCTCCTCTCCGTTCTGGATAAAACCGATGGCCCAATCATTGCCGCTTCCGACTACATGAAAGTGGTTCCAGATCAGCTTGCTCCCTGGCTGGGCACTCGGCTGGTAACGCTGGGAACTGACGGCTTTGGGCGCAGCGATAACCGCGAGCATCTACGTCGGCACTTTGAGATCAACGCCGAATCAATCGCCACGGCAGCCCTTTCCCGGTTAGCCCGGGACGGAAAATTTGATCCGAAGAAGGCGCAAAAGGCGTTCACTGATCTTGGCGTAAATATAGAAAAGAGTGATCCGGCGCGAGCGTAAGAACCGCTTTTTCTTAATCTTACGAGGATATTTTACCTCTCCCGTAGAGACGTAGCAGGCTACGTCTCTACAAGATCACTGCTTCAAATTCGCTCTGCATGAGCGTAAGTCACTCAACTTTTACCATTGACAAACCTACGGCTTTTACCTCATAATTAGCACTCGATAGCAATGAGTGCTAGCAACTGATCGATCCAAACAGCATTACTAAAATCCCAATATTTCGAGCACACAGTTTGAAAGGAGAATTTCGCATGGCACAGAAGTTGACCCCGCTACATGACCGCGTTGTCATCAAACGGATTCAGGAAACAGAGACCGTCCGTGGTGGCATCATCATCCCCGACACCGCAAAAGAAAAGCCTCAGGAAGGCATCGTCATCGCCGCTGGAACCGGCAAGTTTGAAAAAGGCCAGACCGTTCCCCTCGCCGTAAAAGAAGGCGACCGCGTTCTGTTCGGCAAGTATTCCGGATCGGAAATCAAGATTGATGGCGAAGAATTGCTCATCATGAAAGAAGACGAGATCCTCGGAATCCTGAGCGGATCAAGCAAAAGCGCAGAAAAGCCCGAAAAGGCCGGCGCCGCAAGACGGTAAAAGAGCAATTAGCAAATAGTAAATAGCAATTAGCCTCGATTTGATTTTGCCAATTGCCAGTTGCTAAGTGCTTACAACGTCGCAAGTTTTTGAAATCAGCATTGCCGCACATCGCGGCACAAACTTTGATACGAGACTTTGATAGGAGATTGCAACAATGCCAAAAATTATTGTGCACGGTGAAGAATCCCGCCAGGCGATCCTGCGCGGAGTGAATGTTCTGGCAGACGCAGTGAAAGTGACGCTCGGTCCTCGCGGCCGCAACGTCGTCATCAACAAAAAGTTCGGTTCCCCCGTCATCACCAAAGACGGCGTGACCGTGGCCAAGGAAATTGAACTGGGCGACCACCTTGAAAACATGGGCGCACAGATGGTGCGTGAAGTCGCCAGCAAAACCAGCGACGTTGCCGGTGACGGCACCACCACCGCAACCGTTCTGGCGCAGGCCATCTATCGTGATGGCGTAAAGACTGTTGCCGCCGGCGCGAACCCCATGGCCCTGAAGCGCGGCATTGAGCGCGCTGTAAACACCATTTGCGGCACCCTGAACAAGGATGGCGAGCGCAGCAAGGGCTTTCTGGATAGCTTCTCCAAGCCCGTCAGCGGCGACATGATTGCCCAGGTTGGCACCATTTCCGCAAACAATGACGAAACCATTGGACGCATCATTGCCGAAGCCATGAAGAAGGTCGGCAAAGACGGCGTGATCACCGTGGAAGAGTCCCGCACCATGGAAACGAGCCTGGAAGTTGTGGAAGGCATGCAGTTTGACCGCGGCTACCTCTCTCCCTACTTCGTGACTGACCCTGAGCGCATGGAAACCATTCTTGACGACGCGCTCATCCTCATCAATGAAAAGAAAATCAGCACCATGAAAGACCTGCTCCCGATTCTGGAACAGGTGGCCAAGCAAGGCCGTCCGCTGCTCATCATCGCTGAAGATGTGGATGGCGAAGCGCTGGCGACCCTGGTGGTGAACAAGCTGCGTGGCACACTGCAGGTTTGCGCCGTGAAAGCGCCTGGCTTTGGCGATCGCCGCAAGGCCATGCTGCAGGACATCGCAATCCTGACGGGCGGCAAAGCCATCACGGAAGATCTCGGCATCAAGATGGAAAGCATTGAGATCACTGACCTGGGCCGCGCCAAGAAAATCACGATCGACAAAGACAACTGCACGATCGTGGAAGGCAAAGGCAAGGGCTCTGAGATTGAAGGCCGCGTGCGTGAAATCCGTGCGCAGTCGGAAAAAGCGACCAGCGACTATGACCGCGAGAAGCTGCAGGAGCGGTTGGCGAAGCTGGTTGGTGGCGTTGCCGTGATCAAAGTGGGCGCCGCGACTGAAACCGAAATGAAGGAAAAGAAAGCCCGCGTGGAAGACGCAATGCACGCGACCCGCGCTGCCGTAGAAGAAGGCATTGTCCCGGGCGGCGGCGTTGCACTGGTCCGCTGCCAGTCTGCCCTGGATGAACTCAAGTTCAAGAATGACGATGAGGAAACCGGTGCGGAAATCGTGCGTCGCGCCCTGGAAGAGCCTTTGCGCCAGATCGTGGCCAACTCCGGCGAAGAGGGTGCAATCGTTGTGGGCAAGATCCGCGACTCGAAAGACAATAACTACGGTTATAACGCTCAGACTGACAAGTTTGAGGATCTGGTTAAGGCCGGCGTGATCGATCCCACCAAGGTGACCCGCACCGCGCTGCAGAACGCGGCTTCCATCGCTGCTCTGATGCTGACCACTGAAGCTCTGGTCTCCGACGTTCCGGAAGACAAGAAAGCTCCGGCGGGCGGCGGCGAGCACGGCGGCGGCTATCCTGGAATGTAATTTAAATTAGCTCGCTCCAACACAAGCAACACTTCAAAGCCCCGTAAAAATGCGGGGCTTCTTTTTTGTCGCTGCGCTCCAAACCGCTATACGGTCTCGCAAACAGTGAAGTCTCCAGCGCTTAAAGCAGTCAGCTCGGCGCGCAAGTCGGCCTCGCCGCTGGTTCCTATGTCCCTTGTCGCTTCGCTCCACACCGCTGGAGAGCTTCGCCAACCTGGAATGCCTGCAGCTTGTGGGAGAGATCCTTGGACTCCGCGGCGGTTCGCTTAGGATTTCGGCTGGCGGCTCAGACACCGCCAAATCGCCTCAAGCTCGGCACGCAAACTGGCATCGGATCCAGTAGTGCTCCGTAAAGCCTTCTTCCCAACATACCCTGGAGAAGGATTGCACCGGAAAAAAAACGCACCGGCCGAAGCCGGTGCGTGCTGTTTATCTTCTCTCTTGTTTAGGTTTAGAACTGAAGCTTCACCGCGAACTGCAACTGGCGAGAAGAACCGGAGTCGCCGTTCGGGAAGCGAGTGCTGCCGATGGTGGAGAAGGTTGTAAACTGGTTGCCCGGGTTGTTCGTTGTCGGGTTACCCGTTACCGGAACCAGCGGCTGCAGGGATGCGGCCAGAAAACCTCCGGACGCTCCAGGCTGGCCGTAGTTCGGGTGGTTGAATATATCGAACGCGTCCGCCCGCATCTGTAGATTCAAATTCTCAGAGATCTTGGTGTTCTTTACCAGGGCCAGATCCGTGTTCGTGAATCCGGGGCCGTAAACGCTGTTGCGGCCCACGTTGCCAAATGTCAAAGTGCCGGGAGTACAGGTTGGTGTCGCCGTCTTGCTCGGCGTGGTCAAGGTACAAGGAACCGACAACACATTGGGATTCGATATCCACTGTCCTAACGGGTTGCCGCTGGTCTGGATTGGAGCACTGGCATTGAGAGTTATCGTGCTGCCAACGCCATTGAAGCTGGACGAATTGAATGCAACCAGGTTAAAAGGGTTACCAGTCTGCCAGCTGACGATAGGCGCCAATTCCCATCCGCTCACAAGGCGATTACCTTTGAAGGGAAGGTCATAAATGGCGTTCGCCACAATGCGGTGACGCACGTCAAAGTCAGAGCTGCCACGGCTAAGGAAGATGTCATTGCTGTTTTGGACCTGAATACCGCCGTTATTCCGCGAAACCTCATCAATCGAGTGCGCGTATGTGTAGGACCCGTTCAGCTGCAATCCATGTGAAACCCTCTGGGTAAAGGAAGCCCACAAGGCATTGTAGATTGAGTTGCTCCCACTCTCACGCTCAGTAATTGAAGAGGCGAGTGGAGAATTGGGAAATGCCGGGCTATTGGGTGATAGGCGCTGGAAGGGCAGATTCGTGTTCGTTGCGCCTGTACCCACCTGGCCGAGCACAGCAGTCTGGTTTGCGTTGATGTCATTTTCCAAGTGCGTGCCCTTGTTGCCGAAATATCCAATCATCATTGAAGAGCTTTTGGTGAGTTGCTGCTGGATATTCAGGTTAAAGGACTGCACATTGGCATCTTTGAAGTTGGGATCGACAAAGATCGGAGAGATGCTGGCAGGTGTTGGGCTGTTGTAAAGCGTCTGCGTCGCGGCAAAGGTCTGCTGAGTTGCAATACTGAGAGGTATCACGAAGGCTGGGTTGTTGTTCAGCAGGCCGGTCACGATTCCAGTGATCGGCTCGTCAACTTGATAGGCATAGCCGCCACGCAGGACCGTTTTGCCGGTATGGAAGACATCCCACGCAAAGCCGATGCGGGGCTGAAAATTCTTGTTGCTCTGAGCATAAGGCTCGCTGACCGGAACCAGCATGCTTCCCGTTGCGCCGCCGGGAACAAAATTAAAGAAGCGACCACTGGCTTCAGTCGGCGTCATATTCCAGGCGTAACGCATTCCCAGTTCGAGCGTAAGGAAAGGCTTCAGCTTGAAGCTGTCCATTCCATAGAAGTCGATCGAGTTTACGTTGATACGGTTGGCAACGCTGCCGATGTTTCTGGCGGAGGAGTCAACCTGCCCGTTGATGAAATCAGTCGGGTTGTTGAACACCAGCTGGCCGGGATCGCCGTTGAAGTTGCCGTTGCGGAAATCACGGTATTCACCGCCGAATTTGAAGGAATGGCGGCCCCGGACGTAGCTGACGTTGTCGGCGAAGACTGAAGTCGTGTCGCCCCGTCCCTGCGGGAACGCGCGCTCATCGCCGAAGGTCAGGCCCAGTCCGCCAATGCTGATGGTGGGCATGAAGGCCTGGTTAGGACCAAGCACGCCGGCCAATCCCAGGCTGTTCGGATCAGTGAGGTTATTGGGGCTGAAAAGGATGTGGATGCGATTCACGCCCAGATTGACTTCATTCACGATGGTAGAGCTGAACACGTGAGTTTCGCCCAAGGTAAATACCTGGCGATGCCCTTCACGCGTATCGCCAAAGCCGGGAATGTTGGCGCCTTGAGTGGGCTCCTGGCGAAGATCGGCCTGATACACGTAGTAACCGTGGAGACGATCGCGGTCACTGAAATTGTGTTGGATGTCGATAGTGCCCTGGTCGATATTCACGGGCGCTGTGGCTGAACCCAAGAAAGCCGGGCCTCCGGGGAGGGTTCCGTTGGCAGCGGGAACCAGGGCAGCAAGGGCTTTTACTT
>JBAVUZ010000964.1:0-4450 GCA_049697035.1 Candidatus Angelobacter sp.
GTTCAGAAGATTGCTCGTCCCTGATTGCGCGATTCTTTTCCTGTTTGAGTGGAGCTGGCAACGTCAATTCCGATGAAGAAACCTGAGCCGCTTCTGCGGCCGAGACTGTTCCGGGACATCATCATATTTCAGGACGCTGATTGAACCATCCACTTCCAGCACCGCCAGCGCGGCATCGCCAATGCAAGCCACCCCGTGCTCGCGCAGGGCGCGATTGAGCTCATCCATGGAGATATGTTCTTTCGCCATGTGTGCGGTAACACATTGGCCATTGTGGATCAAAAGGGTCGGTGATCCCTGGATCATTTTTCTGAACCCGCGATTTAACCCTGATACTTCCGCCAGCAGGAAATTCAAAGTCAATAGCACCAGCGCTGCTGTTGCGCCGCCCATCAGGGATGTGTCCGGGCCGGTCATGGCATTTTGCACTGAATTGCTGAGAAGCAGCAGGAGCGTGAGATCGAACGGCGTCATCTGGCCGACTTCACGCTTTCCCGTCAGCCGAATGCCAGCCAGCACCAGCGCATACACCGCCGTGGTGCGGAGTGCGATCTCCAGGACCGTATGCCAGTTTGTGAGCATTGCGCCGATTGTAGCTTTTCAGCGTCGAATTGCAAATTTGTATTTCATGCGAGAACTTGCAGACCGGCGTTGGGCTAAAGCGTTTTCACCGGTTCGCGCGTCTGGCTGGCGGCAAGGGGACAGATTGAGGCAGCTTTGCTAAAATGGTTGAGTTGCTTCCGCAACCTGCGCGCCCTTAGCTCAGCTGGATAGAGCGTCTGACTACGAATCAGAAGGCCGGGAGTTCGAATCTCTCAGGGCGCGCCATCATCTCTTCTTTTGATTCACTGACTGATAACCACACCCCAATCTCACTGATTCTCGGTGAACCCAGATTGTAAGCGTTTATTCTTCTGGCGGTCAGCGACATTTCGAAGTCCGTTATCTCCCGGGACACAGAGCCAACTGTCGTCCGTATCAAGAGCAGGAATCTGACGGCACGTAATCATTGTGCAGGAACGTAACTTCCATACAGACTGACAACGCGGCACCGAAAACGGGATCAATTGCAGGTGCGGCATTTTTATGTAGCAATCCAGAGCTGCCTCTTTCTGCACGATCACCAAAATCAGATTTGGCGAAAAAGGAGTATTTGGAATCGAGCTCTATGGTTTCATTTTGGGAATTTGTCAGGCCAGAGAAAAGGGGAAATCGATAGCGAATCATATCCTGGGGTGTTATTGTTTGGTGGCGTGGCAGGATGATTCATAAATGATCCTGAGTGCAGCGAGTATCTCTGTGCTCGACAGCCAAACTATCTTAGAAAGTTCTTATTACCGAGAGGGAACTAACTGTTACCTCTGTTACGAAATCTGCTAAAGACGAAATGGGGAGGAAGCTTTGAATCGATTCGTTGTGTCCACGAGGAGTTCATTCGTGATTGTCGCGGCGCTGGCGTGCGCGCTAGGGCTGTTCGTCATTCGGCCGGTCACTCGGATGCGGGCGGCCTCGACCAGCCAAGATGACAAGTCGCCCACTGCGGCCTATATACCGAAAGCGCAGCTTTGCGCAACGACGCCCGTTGGACCGCAAGCCCTGTGCTCCGTTATTCCTGGCAATATTGGTCCTGATCCAATGCTCGACCAAACGATCGCCTACAACGGCATCAACGGAGCTCGGCCCACATCACCGGCGACCGATGTTCAGACACCATTCGATAATCTGTCATGGCAGACCTTCGTGGCCCTCAATTGGACTCTGGGCAAAGAGAGCCAGCCCGCCAGCCAGGGCCTGCAAGGAAACGGCCGGCGCGTATGGGAAGGCTGGGCGCGCGTTGCGGACGTGTTTGGCAACGGGCCGGTGCAGGCCAATTGCGGCACGCCACCTCCGGGTGTAATGGTCTTCTCCATCGCCTCCAACGGCAAGGGCCAACCGGTGGGACAGAACGAGGAGTACATTCAGGCGGCGACCGACGATCCGCTCATTGACGTTTCAGGCAACTGGACGATCTACGAACGACGCATCAACAACCTTGAAGTCGCCTATCTACGCGCGCCAAACGGTAAAACCGCCTGGACGCTGACGACGCAACAGGGACAAAAGACCATGGTGAGTCAAGGCGGCATTGTCGACTTTCCATCTGCAGGGCCCACGGGTGTGCCACGTACTGGCGCAATCGAAGTTAAGGCTGCGTGGCGCATTCTTGATCCGGCACAGCGCGAGCAGAACAAGAAGAAATATTACCTTGTGCCGGCGCTGCTCAAGGTAGCGCCAGATCTGGTTACTCAGAAGACGCCGGTCTGCGCGGCCGTCGACATGGGACTGGTTGCGATGCATATCATCCAGAAGAACCCCAAAACCAAAAATGCACTCAAGCCGGAATGGTTTTGGTCGACATTCGAGCACATAGACAACGCGCCCATCGCCCAGAAACCCTGCGACCCGACATCTCCTTCAACCTGCGCGTGGTTTGGCAATCTCAATTGCACGGCCGATCTTACTAAGCCCGCCTCAGGCTATTCCTACTTCAATCTGTCTCAGCGGGGTGCTGCGGTGAACCAATCTCCGCAGCAGTCGAAAACGGGCCCACGATTCGCCTGGAATTCCACAAGACCCTTCGCCAAGAACTATCTGGTTCCCCCCGGATTCGGCACCCAGGTTTCGCGATGCTGGGCCGTCTACTCAATTACTGACGAGCTCAACCGCCAGTGGCGTGGAGAACTCGCCAAGGTCGGCTCCGTGTTCCAGAACTATATGCTGGTCGGCACGCAGTGGGGCGCGAGCATTACTTCCACGCCCGATCCAAAGGTCCCCTCTGACGCGGTGCCGAGCTATCTGTCTAACACCGTCGTCGAGACCTATCTACAGACGCTTTACGATAGGAACAATCCTTTTGGCACCGGTTCCTGCGTATCATGCCATTCCGCAGCGGTGCTTCCGGCTGCGCCAACCGCGTCGTCTAACTTGAGCTTCCTGCCGTTCCTCGCGAAGCCTGCGCTCGTCCGCCAAAAGCTGGACAAGATGGTGCAACAATTGAAACTAGAAGCGAAACCGTCGCCAAAATAGCGGCTCTCGGTGAAGGACGCAAGGAAATCATTGCAGTAGCGATGACAATCCAAGCGGCTTAAGAAGCGGCTTCGGCGCTCTCTGGAATGCCGAAGCCCTTCCGCTAAGATCACAAAAGTCCCAATTGTTTTATTTGCTGGTTGCAGATTGCGGAATGCAGACTGCTGATTTCTCTGTCTCTACACAATCTGTAACCCGAACGCTCCTGCCGATCTGGGACGTGAGTTCAGTTTTCGGGCTGGCCTTTCGTTTCATAGATTTCCCAGCCTACGCCTCGGCTTCGGGGTACAGTAAGCCGGGGCCGGTTTCACATGCCACAAAACTGAACATCGGGGGATTTCAGTGAAGAGGTGTTGGAGGATTGCCGCGCTTGCCGTGACTGCTCTGTGCTGTGGGTGCTCTACCAGGCTCACTGTGGGCGTCATGTCTGGCAAGTGGGAAGCCGGGCAACATCAGGACTGCATCTTCAAGGCAGATCAGCTTTATTGTGTGGCCCCTGGTGTGGATGCGATGGGAGTCCGTTTGCTGGCCAGAACCAAAGAGGGAATGCCGATTCCCAGGCGCATGATGCTGTTCTCAAGCTCGGTGGAAATAATCCATGTGTTTGAGCGCAAACGGAGCGAGGATTGGAACGATAGAAACGCCGGCACGGAAACCTATGTAGCGAAATTTTCGGAACGGCCCATCAAATATTCGACATGGGATTGCCTTAAGAGATCGGGTTCAGCCGTAATTTCCTGTGCGCTTTCGGTAAAGCCATCGGAAAAGACGATGCCTTTCTTTATCCGAAAAGAAGAGGAAGCGCAGATGGACGACGTGCTGAAGGCGATGAACATGGACGGATTGCAGGCGAAGTGCGGGAAACCTGTCTCTGAAATTTCCGATGGCATTTCACGCTCGCTGATTTACACGCCGGATTCAGGAATGCCGATTGCTTTTCGATTTGCGACCTACGGGAGCGCGTTCCTTCTGGATAGCGCCCAGAGCGAGGAAAACAAAGCGCCGAACGATCCGCTGCCCCAAAAGATTTTCTGGTGGAAAAGCGCTCCGGGCCGCGGAATGCGTGAAGCCGCACAGTTGGTCAAGGAAATGCCGTGCCTTAAGGCCGAACAAAGTCAGGAATTAACGGCTAGCGCCAGGAGAGATTAAGAGCGTCCACGCCGCCACTCAGGCCCGCGGCGTGATTCACCTCTCTTGCGATGTTGCAGTGGAATTGTTTCTTATATTCTCAACCGGTTTCTTGATGCGTGTGCGTCCAACCTCAACCTTGAATTCCACTTTTGAGAGCAGTTGATTATGCGATAGCGTGCCCGTTCCACTCCATTTTGCTGATGCACTCACATTCAGGGTAAGTGCCGCACAGTTCTGCGCCGCGGGGCAGGGC
>JBAVUZ010000965.1:0-2671 GCA_049697035.1 Candidatus Angelobacter sp.
TATGTCCTATGAGGGCGATCTGCGGCAGGTTTTCACGAACTTGTTGAGCAACGCCATTGACGCCACGCCGCCGGGCGGAAAAATTATTGTGCGCGAAAGAGACGTTACAGACTGGCGATCAGGCAAGCGAGCAGTGCGCGTGACCATTGCCGATACCGGGCACGGCATGTCAGCCGAAACTCGCAAGATGATTTTCGATCCCTTCTTTACCACCAAGGACATCACCGGGACCGGGTTGGGATTGTGGGTTAGCGCTGAAATCTTGAATAAACACGCTGCAAAAATCCGCGTCCGCAGCCGCCGGAAGCAGCCGGGACAGGGCACCGTATTTTCCATCCTGTTCCCATCGGACGGAGTGGCTGCTAAGGAAGAAACTCTGCGAGATGTTGCGGAGAAGCGTTCAGCCTAGCTAAAAAAATTACACACAAAAATACTGTTGTCATCCTGAGCGATGCACGAGGGAGCGAAGCGACTGAGGGCGAGTCGAAGGACCTATGCATTTAGCTCTGGATACCAATCAGCAGCAAGATCATTCCACGTGGGATTCATGCTCACGATCAACTGGATCTTTTTGATTCGTCGCCATCCCTTAAGCTGCTTCTCGCGGGCAATTGCCGCGTTCACATTCTTGAACTGTTCCCAGTAAACCAAGCGATCGATTTTGTATCCGCTGGTAAAACCTTTGAACGCTTTTGTTTTGTGCTGGAAGACTCGCAGATGCAGTTTGCTCATAATGCCGATATAAAGCGTCTTGGACCTGTTTGTCATGATGTAAACGTAGTACCACTTTTCTACTAAATACATAGGTCCTTCGACTCGTCCTTAGTCGCTTTGCTCCCTCGTACATCGCTCACGATGACATCCAAAAGTTTAGTGAGCGCTCTATCGCCCCGCTTCATTCTTATAAACTCTCCCGCCCTTCATCACGAACACCACTCGCCGCACGGCCGTGATGTCCTTGAGCGGATCACCATCCACGGCAATGATGTCACCCTGCATTCCGGGCGCGATTGATCCAATTTCATTCTGCATGTTCAGTGACTTGGCGGCGCGGGCATTGGCCGCAACCAGCGCGTCCATTGGATCTTCTCCGGCCTGCACGCGATCGATAAACTCTTCGGCATTGCGGCCGTGCGCTCCCGCTACCGCGTCGGTGCCGAAGACGATTTTCAGGTTCTTTGTCGCCAGCGCATGCTTGAACATCTCCGCAATCACCGGCAATACTTCCTGCATCTTGGCAAAGCCTTCTTCTGTGTAACTGCCCACGCCAATGAACTTTTGTTTGTTGTCGAGGTAGTTGTGGATCACCAGGCCAACCTGCGGATCGAAAAAAGTTCCGTGCTGAGCCATTGCGTCCAGGTCTTCCTGCGTTGCGTAAGTTCCGTGCTCCACCTCGGTGCATCCGGCGTTCGCCGCCGCGCGCACCGCATCACGATAAGCGTGGACGAGTGTCCGCAGCCCCTGCGCCTTGGCTTCAGAACACGCGGCCTGAAGCTGCTCGTCGCTCAGCGTTCGCGTGCCGCCCTGCCGGATGCTGCGTGAAGCAAAGATCTTTACTAGGTCGGCGCCGTCAGCTTTAAGCTTGCGTACGGTTTCGCGTATCTGCTCCGGGGTGAGCTTAGGGTCTTCGATCGGCTCCAGCGACGTCAGCAAACGTGGTCCTGGGACCGCGCCGCTGTTGATAGCCGTCCGCAAATCTTTATCTTCCGCCGAACCCACACTCTGGATCGTCGTAAAGCCGGCCATCAGCGTGGCGTAAGCATTGCCGGCCTCCGCCAGCGCCGCCTGAGACGGCGTCTCACTCTTATCTTCTATGCGTCCGTTGGGACCAAAGTGCCATGTGATGTGATCGTGCAGATCGATCCATCCCGGCATCACCGTCATCCGCGAAAGATCGTAAAAGGCGGCTCCGGGGACATGATGGTCTTTTGCGTTTGGCTCAACGCGAACGATCTTACCCGCCTGCACCACGATCAGTACGTTGTGCAACGAATGGCCCTTGCCATCGAGCAGCGTTCCGGCGCGGATCACCACAGACTGGGGCTTTGCGTCTGTTTGGGTCTTTGAATTTGGTTGAGGCTGTCCGCCTGCAAGCAAAGCCGACCCTATAAAGAGGATAGAAAACCTGAATAGTTTCATAGCGCGAGCATTGTACCAATCCAGCAATCACAAGGGTGCCGACCCGATGCCACAAGGACAATACACCTCGGTTCATTGCCCCCAAAGGGCAGAAAAGACAGAATAGCCCCGTATTACAAGGAGTCCGCTGTGAATCGTCTTTTAACTAAGTTCGTTTGTGCGCTTGCGTTGCTTGTCTCGACTTGTGCTTTCGGCCAGAATCCGCCCGCCCCGGAAATGCAAAAGGGATTTACCGGATTTGAAGAGTTTCAGGGCACGCTGAATTCTGACAGTAAGATCTTCAAGCTTGAATCCAACGCTGGATACGACTTCAACAAGCACTTCGGCATCTTTGCGGGTATGCCGCTGTACTTTGCCAATACGCAGACCACCACCACGCAGGTGAACGGCACGGCGACCACCACAACGACGAACGTGACCAATAACGGGCTGGGCAATGCGTATTTTGGCTTTGCCATGCGCGCGCCAAACAAGACTCTGGACTATGGTTCCACCGTAACGCTTTCCGCTCCTACGGGCAGCACGTCCAAGG
>JBAVUZ010000966.1:0-1584 GCA_049697035.1 Candidatus Angelobacter sp.
TTATGCGCACCTGCCGAGCGATGGGTATTGCAACGGTGGCTGTGTATTCGGAGTTCGACCGCTATGCGCTGCATGTACGGCTGGCGGACCAGGCTGTGCCAATCGGCAGTGCGATGGCAAAAGAGTCGTATCTCAATATTGAAAAAATTATTGCTGCGGCGCGGCTGACCGGCGCTGACGCAATCCATCCCGGCTACGGATTTCTGGCGGAGAATGCTGCCTTTGCTTCCGCCTGTGAAGATGCTGGGATTTCGTTCATCGGTCCGCGCGCAGATGTGATCAGAGCGCTGGGATCAAAGAGTGAGGCGCGCAAGCTGGCGCAGCAAGCAGGCGTGCCGGTGGTGCCCACTCCACTGGAAGATGAATTCCCCAAGCTGATTAAAGCCTCGCTCGGCGGCGGAGGGCGCGGCATGCGCATTGTGCGCAATGCAGCGGAATTCAAGGAAGCCTTTGCTGCTGCGACGGGAGAAGCGGAACGCGCCTTTGGCGACGGCACATTACTGGTAGAAAAATATATTGAAGGCGCACGGCATGTAGAGATGCAGCTCTTTGGCGATCATCACGGCGGCGTGATGCATCTGTTCGAGCGCGACTGCTCGGTCCAGAGGCGGCATCAGAAGATAATCGAAGAGAGCCCTTCGCCGGCGGTGACGCCCGAAATCAGGCGTCGCATGACGGATGCGGCGATAGCGTTGGCGCGAAAGGTCGGCTATACCAACGCTGGTACGGTGGAGTTTCTGCTGGCGCCTTCCGGCGACTTTTATTTCATCGAGGTAAACACACGCATTCAGGTGGAGCATCCGGTTACAGAGATGGTGACGGGACTGGACCTGATTCGCCTTCAGATTGAGATTGCACAGGGAGGCAAAATGCCCGGAGCGCAGCCGGAGCAGAAAGGCCACGCGATTGAAGCGAGGCTTTATGCTGAAGATCCCGCGAACGGCTTTTTACCTTCGACCGGGACGCTGCACGTGTGGCGGCCGCCGGAGACCTCAGCGGGGTTGAGGATCGACAGCGGAGTGGAAGAGCGAGATGAGATTGGCGTTTACTACGATCCTTTGCTGGCCAAGGTGATTGCGCACGCCGACGATCGCGAGTCGGCTATTCGACGGCTGACAAACGCCCTGCGGAACTTCGCTGCACAGGGCGTGCAGACCAACCGCGAGTTTCTGATTGCGATGCTGGAGTCAGAAGAATTTAAGAGCGGCAAAGCACATACCGGATTTAAACTGCCGGTTTCCGCGAAGGCCGATGACGAGCTGGAGCGAATTTACTGCGCGGTTACGCGCGCTTACATCGAGCAAACAGAGCATGCGCGACGCAGGATTCTTCCGTCGATACCGCCGAGATTTCGCAACAATCCCACGCCTGCGCTTGGGATGAAATTCGCTGTCAGCGAAAGGGAATATCAGATTGGCGGAGAAAAATCCTCAATTGACACACTTTCCGTCGGCGAGGACTATGTGGATGCGCTGGTGGCGGGCATACGTTATCGCTTTGACATTTATCAGCGCGGGGCCGACTATTATGTCCGCTCAAGCCTGGGACAGCAGCGAGTTACGCGGCTGCCGCGCTTCCCGGAAA
>JBAVUZ010000967.1:0-3431 GCA_049697035.1 Candidatus Angelobacter sp.
ACATAAGGAAACACGACAAACAGAACAATAGTCATTCGGATACCCCCTGTGTGACCGGGGCCACGTGGGACGATTGGAGGATAAGCAGAAGCGCATGCAGGGCCGGGGTATATGGACCAGCGCTCTCTTGCAGACCGGCGATGATTCGCGTCACCGCGGGAGCAAGGCATTCGGTGATGAATTCGTGAGTGTCTGGATCATCCTGATTACGGCCCAAAAACCGCAGCACCACACTTAAGTGGTCCGGCATTTCCGTTCCGGTTGAATAGTCCTTTGACTTGTACCAACTCTTCAGGCGCGACATCAGAACGCTACGCTTGAAGTCTTCTCCAAAAAGATGGTGACCCACATAGAGTGAAGATTCAGCGCGCAGATCGAAGGCATTGGTATAGATTTCTTCGATTTTTCCCGGTGTCAACCCCAGAACGGCGGAATGGAACTCCACTAACAGGCTGGCCGCTTCAGGATGCGCGTGGGCGATCCCGGTGATCTTACTGTCAAAGCCGTGCAGAACCGCCAGGTTCGGGTAATCCAGCAAATCCCCCAAAAGCTCGTAGGCTTCCATGTTCACAGCCCTCTCTGCGGCTCGTGCAGAAATCCCATTCCTCCACCCTCCTGATCATTCTGGGTGATCTGTATCAACTCGATTGCCTTTTCCCGGTACATCGGAGGGATCACAAACCTTTCTTCGAAGCCGGCCAGGGATGTCAGCCGGTAAATCGCTTCGATTTCTTCAGGGTTGGTTCCACCCAGTTGCACCGCGCGTTCGGCCTGCTCGTGCGCAATATCTCCCACCGTCTGTGCTCGTTTGTAAACGCGTCCGGCAATCATTTTCCGGTATACGGCAGCGATCATTTCCTCGTCTCCGGCGGAAAACAGGCTGGCAAGATAGCGCAATGGCAGCCGGGCGCTTTCCAGCGAACTGAAGAAATCACTGGCAACCTCATAAGTGCCGTTGTTTTGCGACCCGACCACAGGAAGCAGCGGGGGGACGTAAAAGAGCATGGGCAGGGTGCGGAACTCGGGATGCAACGGCAGCGCCAGCTTCCACACTTTCACGAATTTATAAACGGGAGATTTCTGTGCGGCCTCGAGCACCTTGTCGCTGATACCGCAGTCCTGGGCCTTGCGTATCACCTGAGGATCGAAGGGATCTAAGATGATCTCCCGCTGTGCGTCCACGAGTTCTTTTTCCGGGCGCGACGCCGTCTCTTCAATCCGGTCAGCATCATAGAGCAGCACTCCCAGGTAGCGGATTCGTCCCGGACAGGAGTGCATGCACGCGGGCGCCTGCTGAGTTTCCAGCCGCGGGTAACATAGAATGCACTTTTCCGCTTTGCCCGTGGACCAGTTGAAGTACACCTTTTTATAAGGGCAGCCAGAAATGCACATTCTCCAGCTGCGGCATTTCTCCTGGCTGACCAGAACAATGCCATCTTCGCCCCGTTTATAAATGGCTCCTTGCGGGCAGGCCGCGACACAGCTTGGGTTCAAACAGTGATTGCACATGCGCGGAAGATAAAAGAAGACGATGTTCTGCAGTTCGAAGAACCGTTTCCGCTCATCGTCGCTGAGCGCCTTGAGGTTAGGATCATTTGCCGCGTACACGTCGGAACCGCCCAGGTCGTCATCCCAGTTGGGGCCCGATTCAATGTCCATCTGCTTTCCGGTAAGCGCCGAGATGGGGACAGCGACCGGCTGGTCGTTTCCCGGCGGCGCATCAATCAGGTCTTCAAAACGGTAAGTGAACGGCTGGTAGTAGTCATCCAGCACCGGCAAGCGCGGATTGTAAGCAAGATTTGCCAGCTCTTGCATGCGGCTTCCCAGTTTGAGTTCCAGTTGGCCGTCGTTGACCTCCCACCCACCGTGATATTGTTCCTGGTCTTCATAGAGCGTAGGATAGCCCGTGCCCGGCTTGGTCTCAACGTTGTTCCACCACATGTATTCCGTTCCCGGCCGTCCGGTCCAAAGGTTTTTGCAAGCCAAGCTGCAAGTGTGGCAGCCAATACATTTATCGAGATGGAACACCATTGAAATCTGCACGCGAATGTTCATAGCGAATCACTCCTGCAACGCCAATTCGGAGAATCGCGTCGCACTGTAGAGACTCAATTCCAGCGCGGTCGTCCTTCCAGCTTGTGGACGAGCACATAAGTATCCCGGTCGGTAGATGCGGGACCGTAATCATTGAACCTGTAACTGTGCTGCGCATAACCGCCGACCATCAGCACCGGTTTCAACCGCATGCGCGTAATGCTGTTAGTGCCTCCGGCCCGGCGATTGCCTCGGAGCGGTGATTTTGGAATTCCGATGGTCCTTTCCGGCGCGTGGTAGAAAATGCACAGCCCGCGCGGTACCCGCGCGCTCACTACCGCGCGTGTTACAACTACGCCGTTATCGTTGTACATTTCCACCCAGTCGTTGTCGAAGACCCCGAGTTCGTCCGCATCCTGCTGATTCAGCCACAGCGGTTCGATTCCGCGGGAGAGCGTCAGCATGCGCAAATTGTCCGAGTAAGTGGTATGGATGTGCCATTTTCCGTGCGGCGTAATGCAGTTCAGGTTCAGCGACTTTCCTACCGGCATGCTCTTGATCAGGTTACGTGAGGCTTCCATGTCGATCTTCGGCTTGAATACCGGAAGGTTCTCACCAAAGGCGATATACCCTTCATGGTCGAGATAAAGATGCTGCCGGCCGGAGAGTGTGCGCCACGGAATGAGGCGTTCCACGTTCATGCAATAGCCGCTGTAGGCCCTGCCGGCATTGGTAATCCCGGACCAGCTTGGGCTGGTCAGCACTCTTCTGGGCTGTTGTATCAGGTCCTTGAACTTGTAGCGGATGGAGCGGGTGGCAGCGGCCATTTCCGACAGCGGAAGCCCTACTCGCTCCTCCTTTGACTGGAACCCGCGATAAGCAACTTCACCGTTCGTTTCCGGCGCAAAGAACAAAACCATGTTGGCCGCGTCAACCGGCTCTACCAGTGACGGATAAGATTGGTCATTCCAGCGGTAAACCGGACCGTTGTGTAACAGTTCGTCATAGAGGTCCGCTACCGGCATCTCCACGCCATGATCTTCCACGCCCTCTTTCCTGAGCAGCGGCCCCAGTGAGCAAAAGCAATGGAAAAGATTGACATAATCGCGTTCCACCAGAGAGAAGCGCGGCATAGTCTTTCCAGGAATCGCTTCGCATTCACTTTCGTACCATCGCCGTACGTTAGGCTGGGCGATCTCGTCCGGCGTGTCATGCAGCAGCGGCGAAGCAACGATGTCCCGGAACGGTGTCGGGAAGTGCCTGGGTGCCAACTCGCTAATCTTGTGTGCCAGCGACTTAAAGATGTCCCAGTCGGTTTTTGATTCCCAGCAGGGCGGCACGGCGGCGCCGAGAGGATGGATGTATGAGTGCAAGTCGGTGGTGCTCAAATCGTCCTT
>JBAVUZ010000968.1:0-6522 GCA_049697035.1 Candidatus Angelobacter sp.
CACTAGACACGGACACGAACGCTTATCTGACCGGCATTGCTGATTTTCAGAGCCCGAATGCAGTTTCCAATTTTCCCGTGACCCCGGGGGCATTCCAGCAGAAGTTCGGCGGCGGAGCTGGCGACGCCTTTGTAGCCAAAGTAGTGTCGCTGTGCGCGCTTAGCACGGTGAATCGTACCGTGACGATCTGCTCACCTGGCAACGGCAGCACGGTGGCATCGCCGGTGCGAATCATTGCGGGGACAACAGACGTGACTCCGGTGAAGCTGACGCAGGTCTACCTGGACGGCAAAAAGATTTATGAGGCTCCGCTTTCCGCCATTAATGTAGGCTTGCCCATTGCAGCGGGAACGCATCGGCTGACAGTCCA
The DNA here is from genome assembly GCA_049697035.1 of Candidatus Angelobacter sp. Lineage (GTDB taxonomy): Bacteria > Acidobacteriota > Terriglobia > Terriglobales > Acidobacteriaceae > Angelobacter. The sequence continues at coordinate 371 of JBAVUZ010000968.1, forward strand.
GGGACTAGACACGGCCGGTGTGTTCTTCAAAAAACCCATATCGATCAACGTGAGCCCGCACTAATCCAGCGCGGCGTTACTGTTTCCGTACGTTTTGTTCAGGAGGGTCCCTACATGCTTCGCAGCAGGAAAGTTCCTTTGCCTTGGATTTTCATCGCTTCCATTCTTCTTCCGATTTGCCTGATTGCAGCGCAATACATCGCCAGCCACAGCACGTCAGCTCATGCAGCCCAACCGCAAGACGCGACAACTATGTTGCGCGAAGTAGCCATGACGAACTCAGAACCTGGGAAAGTACAGGATTCAACCCGGCTGCAAGTCGAGGCCAGTTACGGCAATCTGCCGCTGAGCTTTGAGCCGAACCGGGGGCAGGCGGATGCGCAAGTAAAATTTCTGTCGCGGGCAGGTAATCGCACGTTGTGGCTGACGAGCGATGAGGCGGTGCTGGCGGTGGGCCGTCCGCCGCGGCCGATGGGGCACGACACGAAGCAAGCCGCTGCTGCAAAGGAGAATCAAAGTGCGCCGGCTGTGCTGAGGATGAAGTTCGTCGGGGCAAATGAGCACCCTAGCATTGCAGGCGAAGCCAAACAGCCGGGCACGGTCAACTATTTCGCGGGGAAGCCGAATGAGTGGCGGACGAAGATTCCTGTCTATGCACGGGTGCGCTACCGCAGCCTGTATCCGGGCATTGATCTGGTTTTCTATGGCAACAACCGGGAGTTGGAGTATGACCTGGTGGTTTCTCCTGGCGCCGATCCTGGACGGATTAGGTTCGGGGTTTCCGGCGCCGAAAATCTACACCTTGACGCGGACGGCAACCTGGTCCTGAAAACCACTGCCGGCGATGTGGTTCAGCAGAAGCCCAGGATCTACCAGCGTAAGGGAACTAATCTTGTCGCCGTCGCGGGCGACTACGTGATCAACAACAGCAAGGACGAAGTTGGCTTTCGGTTGGGAAGTTATGATCGCAAGGCCGCTGTGGTTATTGATCCAGTGCTGCGGTATGCGACTTTTCTGGGCGGCAGCAGCTTCGATCAAGGCCGAGCGATTGCTGTTGATTCCTCTAATCGGGCCGTGGTTGCCGGCACTACAGTTTCATCCGACTTCCCGGCAACGACCAGCAGAGGCTTTCCAGAGGAAGTGTTCATAACCAAATTCGATTTCACAGGTTCGCGGCTGATCTATTCCAGTTTGCTTATAGGTTCGATCTTAGATCTTGGGGAATTAGGCCTGGCGCTGGATTCTGCAGGCAACGCCTATGTCACCGGAGTCACTGAGTCCCACGCCTTCCCCACCACCCCAGGGGCATTTCAAACCGACCTTCACGGTGACTTCGACGCGTTTGTCACTAAGCTGAATGCCAATGGGACCGCCCTGGTGTACTCGACTTTCCTGGGCGGGACCGGACGAGACGGGGGGCATAGCATCGCCGTCGATTCCTTGGGAAATGCGTACATTACCGGGGACACTTCCTCTCAGGATTTCCCCACTACCCCCGGAGCATTCCAGCGGAACTGCAAACTCTTCGATGTCACCACTTGCGAAAATGCCTTTGTCAGCAAGCTCAACGCAAGTGGCTCAGGCTTGCTCTACTCGACCTTCCTGGGTGGTAGTACGAATGCGGGCCAGCCCGGCGAAAGCATCGCAGTGGACAAGACGGGCAACGCTTTTGTCACCGGATTTACCAACGCGGCCGATTTCCCCACCACTGCGGGCACCGCGCAGCCTGTTTTTCCGGGGGGGACAGCTGCATTCGTCTCAGAAGTCAGTTCTTCCGGATCGCACCTGGTGTATTCCACCTTCCTGGGAGGCGGACTTTCAGATCAGGGAAGAGCCATTGCCGTGGATTCCGCTGGGAATGCTTTCGTGACCGGAATCACCGGCTCTGTGAATTTCCCAGTTAAGAACGCCTTCCAGCCGCGTTGCGCGGTTAGTTTGTCAAGCGGTTGCTTCAATGCCTTTGTCACGAAGCTGAGTACCAGTGGGCGTTTGCTCTATTCTACGTACCTCGGGGGACCGCTTGGAGGAGGTACGGGTACCGGAATCGCCGTGACAGCGGATGGAAAGGCCTACATAGCAGGCACCACCAGCTCTGTAAGCTTTCCGACGACACAAACCGCTTTCCAAAGGGTGCTTACTGGAGAATTCGACAATTTTCTGACTAAGCTCGATCCCACGGGAAAAATTATCTATTCGAGCTATCTTGGAACAGCTACTTTTTCCCAGCCCCCCGCCGTGGCGCTGGACCGAGACACGAATGCGTACGTGACCGGCACCGCTGATGCCGGGTTTCCCGTGACACCGGGAGCATTTCAGCAAAAGAACAATGGTGAGAGCGACGCCTTCGTCGCCAAAGTTGTATCGCTGTGCGCGCTCAGCACGGTGAATCGGACGGTGACGATCTGCTCGCCTGGCAACGGCAGCACGGTGGCATCGCCGGTGCGAATCATTGCGGGGACAACGGACGTGAATCCGGTGAAACTGACGCAGGTCTACCTGGACGGCAAAAAGATTTATGAGACTCCGCTTTCCGCCATCAATGTAGGCTTGCCCATTGCAGCGGGAACCCATCGGCTGACAGTCCAGGGACTGGACACGGCCGGTGTGTTCTTCAAAAAACCTATATCGATCAATGTGAGCCCGCACTAATCAAGTGCGGCGTTACTGTTTCCGTACGTTTTGTTCAGGAGGGTTCCTAATGCTTCGTGCCAAGAAAATTTCTTTGCCTTGGATTTTCATCATTTCCATTCTTCTTCCGATTTGCCTGATTGCAGCGCAATACATGCCCAGGCACAGCAGGTCAGCCCATCAAGCCCAACCGCAGAACGCACCAGCCATTTTGCGCGAAGTAGCCATGACGAACTCAGAACCGGCGAAAGTTCAGGATTCAACACGGTTGCAAGTCGAGACCAGCTTCGGCAATCTGCCACTGGCTTTTGAGCCCAACCGCGGGCAGACGGATTCGCGGGTGAAGTTTCTCTCTCATGCCGGTCATCACACGCTCTGGCTTACGAAGGATGAGGCCGTTCTTGCGGTCGGGCGGCGGTCACGCGCGCATCAATCAAATCAAGGCGGAAAAGAGAAATCACTTCAGGCGAATGAATCCGCGCCGACGGTGCTGCGCATGAAGTTTGTGGGGGCCAACGCGAATCCGCGTGTTGCAGGCGAAGCCCGGCAGCAGGGCACGGTCAACTATTTGATGGGAACACCGGAGAAGCGGCGGACGAAGATCCCCGTTTATTCCCGCGTGCGTTATAGCAGCCTCTATCCGGGAATCGATCTTGTCTTTTACGGCAACAATCGGGAACTTGAATATGACCTGGTGGTCTCGCCGGGCTCTGATCCCGAACAGATCAAGCTCGGGATTTCTGGCGCGGAAAATCTGCGCATTGACGAGGACGGCAACCTGGTCCTGAAAATCGCTGCTGGAGATGTGATTCAGCAGAAGCCGAAGATCTACCAGCGCAAAGGAGCGAATCTTGTCGCCGTCGCGGGCGACTACGTGATCAACAGCAAGGACGAAGTTGGCTTCCGGCTCGGGAGTTACGATCGCAAGGCCGCTGTGGTTATTGATCCGGTGCTGCGGTATGCCAGCTATCTCACCGGCGGCGGAGATGAGGACGATGGAGCGACGGGGATTGCGGTAGATTCGTCCAATCGCGTTGTTGTGGCAGGCTGGACGGCCTCGACCGAGTTCCCGGCCGGAACCGGCGTTGAACATTCCGGGCTTGCGGCATTCGTCATCAAGCTAGACTTTACCGGTTCCAAGTTGGTCTTTGCAGCGTTCGTTGAAGGCTCTGTCTTTTTCGACAATGTCCCGCTGGCGCTTGATGCCGCGGACAACATTTATATTGCTGGAAGCACCAATGGAAACACCTTTGGCGATGACACGTTTAAGCCGACACCTGGCGCGTTCCAGGGGACCTTTGGCGGTAAGACCGACGCCTGGGTCGCCAAGCTGAACTCCAGTGGAACAAGTTTGGTTTATGCTACCTTTCTTGGCGGTTCTGGTGACGAACGGATAGGCGGCATCGCCGTGGATTCTAGCGGCAACGCTTATGTGACTGGTACCACGACATCCAAGAATTTTCCTGTAAGCGCCGGTGTCTTTCAACATGACTGCAAACTGAAAAGTGACGGTACCTGCGCCAGCGCTTTCGTGACCAAGCTAAATGCCCTGGGAACCCGAGTTTTATATTCCTCATACCTTGGCGGTCATGGAACACAAAGCGGTGAAGGCATTGCGCTGAATCCGTTGGGCAATGCCTTTGTAGTCGGACAGACTGACGCCAAAGACTTTCCTACAACGGCAGGAAGCGCGCAGCCTGTGCCGGCCGGCGCTGAAGATGCTTTTGTCGTGCAAGTCAGCTCCTCCGGGTCACACCTGAACTATTCCACTTTTCTTGGGGGAGCCGGCGCGGACGGGGGCCACGCCATCGCGCTAGATTCCTTTGGGAATGCATTCGTTGCGGGACGCACGCAGTCAGCAAATTTCCCGGTCAAGAACGCGTTTCAACCCGGGTGTTCCGGCGGATGTGTTTTTGTGAGCAAGTTAAATACCAGCGGACGTCTGGTTTACTCCACATTCCTCGGAAGCGGCGCGGGGCCCGACTTTGGCACTCCTACTGGTGGGATGGGCATCGCAGTTACACCTGCGGGAGAGGCCTACGTAACGGGTGAGCCCGGACCGAATTTCCCAATCACTCAAAATGCTTTCCAACGAGTGCAGGGACCGCAGGGGCTTGGAAATGGGCCAGGTGGCAGTATCTTCATTACCAAGTTCAGCTCAACAGGACAGCTAATCTATTCCAGCTATTTCGGAGGCGGCCTCAACTCTCCACGCGTGGCACTGGACCCAAGCACAAATGCCTATCTTACCGGGCTTGTGAGTTTTGGTGGCCTTATCCCGGCGACGCCGGGCGCCTTTCAAGAGCAGCGTGGAGCAGAAGAAGACGCCTTTGTGGCCAAAGTGGTGGCGCTATGCGCTCTCAGCACGGTGAATCGTACGGTGACGATCTGCTCGCCTGCAAGCGGCAGCACGGTGGCGTCGCCGGTGCGGATCATTGCAGGCACCACAGATGTGACTCCGGTGAAGCTGACCCAGGTCTATCTGGATGGAAAGAAAATTTATGAGCAGCACGTTTCCGCCATCAATGTGGGCCTGCCCATTCCCGCAGGAACGCACCGGCTGACGGTCCAGGGGCTGGACACGGCCGGTGTGTTCTTCAAAAAACCCATATCGATCAACGTGAGCCCGCACTAGAAGGGGAATCGATGGGGCGGTACGGTGGGTGTGGATTGAAGAGGCCGGCGCCAGCAGTGACGCTGGCCTTTGCCATGTTGTCACAGCAGTTGGCACCGACTAACAAGCCAATCCAGTTATTTTTTGCCTGGCCCTGGCGTTACATCGGCCACCGGCAAATCCCAGTGGGCCAGCAGTATCTCGAAGCGGCGCTGTTCTTCTTTCTTATAAGTGTCCTGGTCCGGCCAGAGTTGGCGCGTCATGGCGCCTTCATTGGGATTGGCTGTGGTGGCGACGGTTGAGTTCTTGAAGCGAATGGTTACGCGATAATCCCAGCGCGCGTCTTCCGTCATGTGGTTGGAAGGCGTTTCAATCTTGACCGACAGCATGCGTCCGCTCTCCACTTCTTTGCGGAGCAGCGGGTAATGGTTTTTGAGGAAGAGCTGGAGAAATTCCTGCTGATGTCCCCATTGGACTTTGTAGTAATACTCCATGACGTAAGGCTGGTCAGCGGCGTTCTGGGGCGGAGCGCCCTGAGCGACGAGTGGGAGCGCGAATAAGACAAGAAGCAAAATCTGCAGCACATCCTTCATGGAAATCTCCATATCAGGTACGACCGTGAATCTTATCAAGTCCAGGCCGCTCCAATGCGTGGCCGGGACCTGATCGTCTCGGGTGAGATTGCCGTATTGCATTGAGTCGGCAGTCCGATGGGGGAATAAGGCCTGTTCAGGCGCAGTTTAAATCGGCGGCACTAAGCGGTTTTATGAATACCTTTGACCCACTAGTTCTCTGACCGCGTGATTATTGGATCGTAACGGAATTTCTTTCTTGCCTTGGCGCGGTCAAACTTCCATTGAATGCGAGTGCCCTGATGATTCACCTGTTGATTCCAAGCCAGTACCTCTGC